>NZ_CAPF01000022.1:0-55445 GCF_000321165.1 Enorma timonensis | reverse complement strand
TTTCGCTCACTTTGGGATGCAGTGGGCTCGATTCGGCGGCGCAATCGCCCAAACCGCGCGGTCGCTTCCCGCAAAAACGCCTCGAAACCCGTTCAAGCTCAACTCGAACCTTAATTGAATTCGGCGGACTCGGTGTGAATCGCTTGTATGCCCCCGCGGGCGCTGCAATACTGAAACTGCCTTCTTTGCGCCTGTCGCAAATGAATCGTAACCGTAGCCGCTCGAATGAGCCGCAGACAAGGAGGGCCCATGAGACCCCGTCGCGCTATTATCACCGCCGGCCTCGCGTTCGCGCTCGCATGCGCGCCCGTCGTCGCCAGCACGGCGTTCGCCGATTCGGACGATCCCGCCGTTGCATACGACAAAGCGGATTTCTACGAGGAGTCGGCCGCTTCCGCAGCCACACGTTCGGCATCGTCGGCGCGTTCCTCGAACCTCTCGTCCGTGTACGTCTCGGAGGAGATGAAGTACTTCACCAAGTACGAGAGCCATGGCAACTACCGCCAGGGCTTCAGCTACGGCGACGGGTACAACGCGCTCGGCTACTACCAGTTCGACCGCCGTTACTCGCTCATCGACTTTATGACCGCCGTCTACAACTACGACCCGGTGAAGTACGCCATGTTCAAGGACGTGCTCGCGCGGGCGGGCGAGGTGTCGAGCAGCGCGGTACCGATGTACGACTACAGCGCCGGCAAGCTCACCGCGCTCGGCCAGCTCGTGCAGGATGCCTGGTACGCGGCGTACGATGCGGATCCGGCCGGGTTCTCCGCGCTACAGGATTCCTACGCGTACAACAGCTATTACGTGCCCACCGAGCGCTGGCTCGCGAGCCAGGGCATCGACATGTCCGGTCGCTCGGATTGCGTGAAGGGCATGGTGTGGGGCCTCTCGAACATGTGGGGCACGGGCGGCGTCCGCGGTGTTCTCCTGGCGGCCAACCTTTCGAACGACATGACCGACCGCGAGTTCGTGACCGCGCTTGCGCGGGAGATGATCGATAACATCCGGAACCACAGCTCGCAGACGGAGTACTACAAGGGTTGGGCGGATCGCTACCGCAACGAGCTCGCGGATTGCCTGAAGTACATCGCCGAGGACGAAGCGGCTGCCGAGGTGCAGCCGGATCCTGAGCCGGAGCAACCGGGGGATACGACGACTCCCGATTCGGGCGATCAGGGTTCGACCGACCAGGATGACGCGGTGATTGACACCCCCGAGGATGAAGGTTCTGGCACGCCGGGCGACGATGCGCAGCAGGGCGCCGGGGACGGGTCTGTGACTGACGAGCCTGAGGCCGACAGCGGCTCGGGCGATGAGGCGCCCGGCGACGTGATCGACGAGCCCGCTGATGACGAGGCTGGCGACGCTGGTGACACCTCGGGCGACGGTTCCGATTCCGATAATGTGAACGACACTACGCCGAAGCCGAGCCCCGCGCCGCCCGCCGCGAACGGCGGCATCACGAACGACGTGCCGAGCGAGGACGACGAGAATGCAGGCTCTGGCGATAAGACGGAGTCCGATGACGCTATCGACGATGCTGGCAAGGATGACGTCACGACCGAGTCCGAGACGGGCGACAAGGGCGAGCAGACCGAGGACGAGGATCAGGCGGACGGCAAGACCGATGAGACGTCCACCGATCCCAAGGATACGGACGATAGCGCCGCTCGCACGAGCGACGATAGCGGGGTGGCCACCGCCGACGCGCATCCGAACGGCGTGATGCCCCAGACGTCTGACCTCATCATGCTCACGACGTTCGCCAGCGCGAGCGCGGCGTGCTTCGGTGCGACGTTCGTGTACGCGGGCAAGCGCCGCCTCAAAAAGGGCGATGCCGAGCGCGGCGAGCAGGACGAATAGGTTTCTGGATCGCGCGAGTGTGCGCGGCGCGCGCAATGCATAGGCGAGGGAAGGGCCGCTACCGGGTTGATCGGTGGCGGCCCTTTTGGTGTTTGGATCGGATGTGGGCAGGTGGGTGACTGGTCGGCGCGGGTTTTTGCGTTGCGTGCTCTACATTCTAGTAAGAAATATCGGGGCGAACTCGCACTCCGATGCCGCCCGCTGCATCTCTAGCTAAGCAAAAACCCGGATTGCGTTGGGCAATCCGGGTTACCGTTCTTGGTAGCCCGTACCAGATTCGAACTGGTGATCTCCGCCTTGAGAGGGCGGCGTCCTAAACCGCTAGACGAACGGGCCATTATGGCTGGGATGGAGGGAGTCGAACCCCCATTGACGGAACCAGAATCCGCTGTCCTGCCATTAGACGACATCCCAGTGGCATCGCACTCAGCCAAAGCCGCGTGCAGGTAGATATATTACGGTACAACGCCCAGGAGCGCAAGGGGTGATTTTGATTCAGTGAGCAAATTCAGACGGAGGGCTCCGGTAGCCAAGAGTTTCGAGCAAAGGGTTTCGAGAAATCGGATTTATAGAACCTAGATGATATGTGTTGTGGTGGGGGGCTTATAATAAAAAGTCGAGCTATCCGTTCAAGGTGTGGCGGCAGTACAAAACTGCTAGACGATATCTGCTCGGCTATGTAAACCAACTGCGCCCAGCGGTTAGCTGGGCGCAGTCTATCGAACGCGGTCTGTCGACCGTCTTAGCTGAAGTTTACCACGGGGTGCAGTTGCTATGCTACCAATAACCCCCTGTAAACCATATCCTAAACACCTTAGATAGCGCGCGCATTGCCAGATATCATGCACCAGGCGTAAGCGACGCAAATAGCTTGAACGCTTATGAATGGGGGCTTTCGCTCAACCAAGCGCTCATGAAGCCGCTGAGCATCACAGAGGTTGTGTTGAGGAACGCAATCGATTGCGCGCTGAGTGATTGGTGGCGGTCGCAAGGGCATGACGGTGCATGGACCGATGCAAGCGCATTTGGCTGCGAGCCATCGCTTGACGTGCTGGTGCACCGCGAAAGCTGGAGGCGCAGGGCGCAGCAGAATGTTGCCGGACGACCCGTTACCCATGACGATATAATCGCCAATACATCTTTCGGGACGTGGCGCAACTTTTTCGGCAATCCCTCAGCGATTTCTGCAAATCCGCCAGCAGATGCAAACAAATTAAATTCGTGGCATGCATTAAAGAGGCAGGACATCAGATGCGCTGCGCTCTGGAAAGAGGTCCTGCAGAACGCCTTTCCCAACCTCCCAAAGACAAAGCGCCTGCGTGGCAAACAGTCTCCTCGCGGATATGTGGGTTCTCGTATAACGAGAATCGCCTCTCTGCGCAATCGCGTTTGCCATTGGGACAGCTTGCTTGGCGTCCAAGTTCCAAATCGATATCGCGATATGTGGGAGCTTCTCGATGCGATCGATCCGCACGTCTCAATGTGGCTCGATGAGCAATGCGATTGGGAGCTGATGGATGTATTGATGGATCGACCGGAATGGCTATGATCCCTCTTCTGCTAGCAAAGGCGATGCGGCACAGCGTCCCCGCATACCCTTGCTTTCCGGTACCGCGGCTTTGCGCCGTGCGCTTTATGAGTCTTCATCGCGCGGGTGCGCTGCGTAAGCCAGCGAATGCCGATAACAGCCATAACTATGAACAGCGTTACCGAGGAATAGAGGTATCGAGCCCGCGCTTCGAAGATTAGCTCGAACACGATAAGCATCAAAAGCGCGAGCGAAACAACCAGGGAGAAGTCGGAGGAAAGGTTCCTTTGGGCACCGTCCTTTTGTTTTGCACGATGCGTTGCACCCGCGAGGAGACCGACAAAGCAGCAAACAAGCACGGCTATCCAGATGAACTGCGCGTACGTTCTCCAAAGGTTGTAATGCGATCCGTCCGGATAATAGAAGGAGCGGATCAACCCCGTAATGCCTCCTGCGGCATCTGTAGGGAGAAACGCGAAGAAATTCCCCTCAACGCTCCAGGCGAAGGTGCCGTCGTTGAAGTTGGTCATGAGCTTATCGCCAAGCAGCGAGAGCAGACCTAAGAACCCATAATCGGAAACCCTTTCTGTGGCAATTTGAATGTTTCCTGCAGTTCGAGACTGTACGTCGGCGAAGGACGCGGAAAACTCCACATCGGCTAAGGAGTAAACACCTCGGGTCTCTGGATTCAGTCCCATCATAAGAAAGTGCGGGATCCCGAATTGGTTATCCTGATCAAGGAGGGAAGACCAGGGCGCTGTGATAGCGCTAACCAGTGCGAGCGCAGTGATACAGCCTACTACGAGGGCGACGATGCGGCTCGCGGGCTCAATGCAAAGGCGCGCTTCCCTGCTTTTAAGCGCCTCGACAGCTTCGAAGGCGAATTCCACAAGTAGGAGCGCGGCCACAGCAAAAAGAACAAAGACAACCTGTGGTTTGATTTTGTATCCAAGAATACCCACAAAACCCAACAAGAACAGCCATGCGACGAATTTGCGCCCCGAGGACTTCCGAGAGCGAATAAACAAATAGGACAACATGATGGGAACACAAACGACAATGGCGTCTGAATACAGAATTCCCGCCCATGGAGAGGTCCAGATCACTAAGACTCCGGTGATCCAAGCGACAACTCCCCAAGCGCGCGAAAACAACAGGGACATCGTACGATACAGGAACCAAAGCGAGAGCGCGCAGGCAACGCAGTTCAGAGCCGAGAAGACCAGAACAATGCCCAAAGGAGATGCGGCTCCAAGCAATTGGGCGATCTTCCCGCATTGGACAGCAATCCACAGCAGGAAGAGATTGTTGGGATACATGGAGTAATAGCTAACATTAGCGAAATCGCCGCTATTCACTATTGCTAGGGCGTCATTGGTAATAATCCCTGAGTCCCAGCCCGTAACGAAGGCGTAGCGGCGACAGGCGAACACTTGAAGAAGCAATAGCACGATGCAGGCTGCGGCGATCAGTATGTCGGTGCGTGTCGGATTCCGGTCAACTGCTCTTGAGAACCACATCCCGGCTCTTCCTGCTGAGAATTTGATAAACAGAAGAAGGATAAGAAGGGCGAGTAGAAGGAGCGCCCAGTTCGGGAGCGGAAATTCAGCCTTGCATGCATAGCTCATCGTGGCAGAGAGAAATACCATGCCGAACAGCGCGACGCCAATGAAAACGGCGGCGATTCTATTGGAGAATGACGTGCCAATGCATGCTGCCTGCTCGCAGAGCTCATCTGGATATATGTCCGCCTTGATAAGGTTCGCGTTTCCAGACATGGCCAATATCCTCTTCGCCAATCAAATTGTGATGCTTCGATTTTCAGGGTGCCCCTGTTAGTTATATTGCAGAACAGCGCAGTTAATTCACTGCCCAGTCTGCTTATCATCCATGGGAACATTATACTCGGTGAGATGAAACTTCATCAAATGAAGCTCTGACAAAAAAGGCGATGGGATGGGGAGCAGGAGGTTGGGGAATTGGCTGGAGCATTTTCAGGGTAGGGGATAGTTGCGTAAGTGAACAGGCAAGACGTGGAATCGAATCAGTTAATTCATTTGAAGGCCAACGCGCCATGGCTATCATAATATATGAATGCGCGAGCTCCCGACGTGCTGGATCGAATGATTGGGGCGGATGTTATGAAAGTAAGACGAATCATAGCGTTTCTACTCACGGTGATCTTGCCCTCCTATTTGTTTCTTCAGCCGGTCTCTTTGTATGCACTGGAATCACAGCTTGACATACAGGGTGAATCAGGCGGTCTGAATGTAGCGCAAGACGAAGATTCATCTGTGAATTCCCAAGGAGACGAGGATGCTTCCAGCGCGGAGAACGCGATGGATCAAGATGTGGGCGACATGTCTCTGGCTGATGGACCAGGCGCTTTTGAAGAAGTTGAAGGGAATTCGTATTCTGATTTTAATGACTCCACCCAAAATATAGATGATCAAGAAAGTCTCGATTCCATCCCTTTAGACGGAGAAACAGAAGATGAACTTCCAGTTTTGACATATCAGACCCATGTGCAGGATATCGGCTGGCAAGAGGAGGTCTCTGACGGGGAGACTGCGGGCACCACTGGAAACAGTAAAAACGTGGAGGCTCTCAGGGTTTCTATAGCAAACGCTCCAGAAGATGCCGTGCAGATTCAGGTTCATGTGCAGGATATAGGCTGGCCATCTAATGACCTGTGGGTAGGAAACGGTGGTCTTGCCGGAACTACGGGACAGAGCAAGCGAATTGAAGCTGTTAGGATGAAGCTATCCGACAACTTGAGTGAGAAGTATTCTGTCTGGTATCGCGTTCACGTGGCAGAAATTGGATGGATGACATGGGCTTGTGACGGCCAAAATGCCGGCACGGTAGGGTACGGTCATGCAGTCGAAGCGATTCAAATTACCGTGTTGCCAAAGGGGGAGGTTCCCTCAAACATGTCTGGTCAGTCGATAGATCAGGCTTTTGAAGACCGCGCTGATGATCCGGCGAGCGTCGTATATGCTGCTCATGTGCAGGAGATTGGATGGCAGACATCGGTCGAGGATGGTCTAATGGCGGGTACCACCGGTCGTTCTCTATCAATAGAGGCTATACGAGCATCGCTGTCTTGGTTCGGCCATTCTGGCTCTATTCAAATGCGTGCACATGTTGAGGACTTTGGATGGCAGGGGTGGACGACCAATCAAGCGGGCACTACAGGTCAGCATAAGCAACTCGAGGCCGTGCAGATGTGCTTGTCCGATGAAGCGGCACAACAATATGATATTTGGTATCGCGTGCACTCTGCTGAAGTCGGCTGGCTTGGTTGGGCTTGCAACGGTAAAACAGCTGGAACAACGGGTTTGGGTTACGGTATTCAGGCAATCGAGATCAGACTTCTTCCAAAAGGATCCGATGAGCTAGTCGATAATGGTGATTCTTATATCGGCGCAACCGAATCTGTGCAGGGTATTGCTATGTCCCTTGCTGGGGCAAAGGTACAGTCATCACAAGGCGAAACGACGATTCTCGGAGACCCAAATGGAACCTCTCAGCTCCATTCCATTTCCGTCTTTGTGAATAATAAGCTTACGGAAGGTTCAATCCAGTATCAGGCAAAAACAGGTGAGACAAGCTGGCCTTCCGAGTGGACGTCCGAGGGGAATCAGACTGCTCAGTCTAGCGACGGGCTGCCATTGAAGGCTGTCAGGATGCAGCTGATAGGGAATCTTTCAGATAAGTACGACGTATGGTACCGTGTTTATGAGGGAAACCGAGGATGGCTCGGATGGGCTTGCAACGGTGACCCCGCCGGCGCAGAGGGCGCATCCGTTACACTTCGTGCTGTTCAAGTTACACTTGTAGAGAAAGGGGCTGCCGCCCCGGGAGGCACGGAAGACGCATATCTTGTATTGCAGGATTCTTCCCCGAGCCTTGTCGTTCAAGCTCACAGCGCTGAGGTGAGTTGGCTGGCGCCTGTTACAGACGGGGAGACCGCCGGAACAACTGGTATGGGTTATTCGCTCCAGGCTCTTCGTGTTCATCTGGACGGGCCGGTTTCCGGTTTCGTTCAGGTGCGCGCCCATGTGGCGGAAGATGGTTGGCAACAATATGTTTCTGGCGATCAGTTCGCAGGAACGATCGATAGAAATCTTGCTATCCAGGCGCTCCAGTTCAAACTTAGCGGGGATATTGCAAATGAATACGATATATATTATCGCGTGCATTCGGCAGAATACGGTTGGCTTGGTTGGGCTAAGAACGGGGAAGTTGCCGGTACAAGTGGTTTGAGCTTGCAGGCCGAGGCCGTCCAGGTTAAGTTAGTCAAAAAGGGAAGTGAGGATGTTCCATCTTCTAGCGTGCCTTCATATATCCAAATGCCTTCGCTATCTGTCAATGTTCACGTGGCGGAGCTTGGGTGGCGAGGACCTGTTGGCTCGAATGCTGTTGCGGGTACGACGGGTCAAGGTCTTCAGTTGGAGGCATTCACGATTTCTGACGTTTCCTCCGAAGACGTTGACGCTCTAAGTGGAGGCATCTCATATGCGGCTCATGTGCAGGATTTAGGCTGGCAGTCAGAAGTTTCTAATGGAGCTATTGCGGGTACCACTAGCCAAGGTAGGCGTGTCGAAGCGATTAAGATACGTTTGACCGGTGAGCTGAATACATATTTCGACATCTACTATCGGGTACATATTGACGAATTCGGCTGGCTTGGATGGGCCAAAAATGGAGACATTGCAGGCACTACATCATGTAGCTTGGCAGTTCAGGCAATTCAGGTGGTGATTGTTCGCAAGGGAGCTACGCCGCCGGGTTCAACAGCGGGCTCATATTACCCCAGCCTATCGTCTCTTCCATATATTGGGTACCAAACGCCGGGTTCATATTACAAGGTTTCTCACAGATCCGTGAATATAAAGAATCTGGGTGTCAATCAGTTTGGCTATCGAACTGAGTCTCGCATTCCTTACAACGCGACGCGCGAGCAATGCATCAATGCCATGATTACTCGTGCCATGGAATATATGGGTACGCCATATAAATGGGACTACGCTTGCGCACCTGGAGTCGGTGTTGATTGCGCCGGATTGGTTATGCAAGCCCTTTATGCTACGGGGATGGATTTGAGCCCAATGAATCCCTGGGATCATTATTATACTCCGGGACATGACCACTATGCTAACGACATGCGTAGTAACAGTCGTTTTATGCATGTTGATATCTCACAGATTCAACGTGGCGACCTGGTTCTCTATAGTGGACACGTTGCTATTTATATCGGCAACAATTCTATTATTGAGGCGACTCCTCCTCGGGTTCGTACTATCGGATCCATCGCGCCGCTCGTTCCGGTGCTAGCAGTAGTTCGACCATTTCCTTAATGAGTTGAAAGGATGATGACGAGAGGGGCTATTGGCGAAAGTCAATAGCTCCTTTTCTTTTCGCTCATGTACTATCGAAGATGTGAGTGAAGTCTTTTCGTTAGACTTAGATAAAGTTGATTTGAATGGCAACTTAGTGAACGGTGGAAAAAGAGATGTTGAGAAAACGCGTATTAGCAATTTGTTTAGCCGCCCTACTGGCGTTTACGCCCGTTTTGCAGCCCTTTGTTGTTTATGCTGAGTCTACGGGAACCGCGCCAACATCTGAGGTTGCAGGTTCGTCTTCGATATCATCGAGCGAGCAGATGGGTTCTCTTCCTGATGAAATCGTTTCAACCGAGGATGCTCCAGATAGCTTGGTGGCGGATTCCTCTGAGCAAGAGGCAATTGACCAGACCGATCAGGACACTTCTTCGGCTTTGGACGATGCTGGCGAAATGGACGAGGTCTCTGCACCGCAGCCGGAAGAGATGGACATTTCTTCGGTAGCCTATGTTTATGTCGATCAAAGTGTGCTCGCGATTGGAGACACGCAGTATATAGTTATTGGATTTAACGGACTTTGTGACAGTCTTTCTGCTGCGCAAATCTCACTACGCAGTACACAGCATGAATTAATCACTGTGAATTCATCAAAAGTTATCGACGATGCCGCTCTGTTTGAGATTGAGTTTTCTGAGGACGGCCAGGCGGATGTGTACTCAATTTCTGACGTTACCTTAACCCTGCAGAATGTTGACACGAGCTATGTGATTAATTTCTCGGATGATGCAAACGAGAATAACGATTATTCATTTGAAGTTGTTACTGCAGATGTTGCTAACGCGCTGAACGAGAGCGGAACCGAAGGTGGCGTGACAGCGATGACCATCGGAGAAAACGGTGAGCTCAAGTCGGCTGCATCCGTCGATGATGCTATAGAAATCGCTGATGCCTCAGGTGTTCAAGAAAGCAAAGATAATGCCACTGCTCCAAGTGTTTCCGGCGCACGGTCTCGTTCTACTGTATCTACCACGCGCGAAGACTATCTCATCGTTGCTATTGACCCCGGACACGGAGGCGGCGATGTTGGCGCCGTGGGCAATGGCTTGCAGGAGGCCACGGTGAATTGGGGGATTTCCCAGAATCTAAAAAATGAGCTGGATTCATACACTGGGGTTACTGCCTATCTCACAAGGTCTGAAAATGAAGAAGTGAGCCTGCAGGCGCGCGCCGATCGTGCCAAAGCAATTGGCGCAGATGTCTTCATTAGTGTACATTGTAATTCTGCCACCGCGAGCGCTAATGGAGCTGAGGTCTGGGCACCTAATAGCAGCTCCTATAATAGCGATGCCCATACCATTGGAACCGACTTGGGCAACAAGATCCTGGCTCAGCTTTCCTCGCTTGGGCTGTACAACCGCGGTGTTAAATTTAAAGATTATCCAGCTGATGGAGGAGACCCAGTATATCCGGATGGAAGCAGAACGGACTACTATGGCGTAATTAGGAACTGCCGAAAGTATGGTATTCCTGCCATCATTGTTGAGCATGCTTTTATTTCTAATTCGAGTGATGCAAATTACCTTGCGAATCGTCAGCGTGATTTGGGCGTGGCCGACGCGACGGGCATTGCGCAACAGTATAACTTGGGCAAAGATGCTGTGGCGCGTGCGCAGGCATCAGTTGAAGTGCAGGCTCATGTTTCAGATCTCGGCTGGGAGGATATCGTATACGACCACAAAGTGGCGGGTACGACTGGTAAAAGTAAGAATCTCGAGGCATTTAAACTCAATCTATTAAATAATGCTGCATCTTCAGGAGGCGTTGAATATCGTTCTTATGTTAACGGGTCTTGGCAGGACTGGGTAAAGGATGGTGCAGAAAGCGGTACCACGGGCAAGAGCACTGCTATCCAGGCAGTTCAGATTCAATTGACTGGTGACGCTGAGCAAAATTATGATATCTACTATCGCGTCCATTCAGCCGAGGTTGGTTGGCTAGGTTGGGCGAAGAACGGTGGAAGTGCCGGCACCATCGGTTATGGATACGACGCTCAAGCTATAGAGGTTGTGGTGGTCGCAAAGGGCGCTGACGCACCAGGATCTACATCGGATGCTTTCCGCGATAAGGCTACCGCCGAGCCTGTTGTAACTTACCGGGCTCACGTCCAGGAGGTGGGATGGCAGGGTGCTGTAAACAGCGGTGCGATTGCTGGTACTACGGCGCAGGGAAGGTGCATGGAAGCGCTGGTGCTCAATCTTGATTTAGGCAAGTATGCAAACACCGATAGCGACGTTTCTATCGAGGCTCATTGTCAAGATTATGGTTGGCGCGGTGCGGTCGCAAGTGGTGCCATTGCAGGAACGACGGGTGAGAAAAAAGAACTCGAGGCTGTGAAAATTTCACTATCGGGCTCTGTAGCTGATTTCTATGACATCTACTATCGCGTTCATGTTTCCGAAATCGGCTGGATGAATTGGGCTAAAAACGGAGAGCCTGCAGGTACTGAAGGGTATTCCTTAGGAATCGAGGCTATACAGATTGTCCTTCAGAAAAAAGGGGAGGATACGCTCCCAGCGAATCCGGGAATTGCAACTACGGACGTATTTAGAAAGAAGCCTACGAACGTCGTGTATCGCGCTCACGTAGCGGAACTTGGGTGGCAGAACAACGTATCTGGTGGTGCCACTGCGGGTACCACTGGTCGCGGGCTGTCAGTGGAAGCTTTGAACGTATCTCTATCGAATCAAGATGCTGATGAGCCGGGCGCTATTCAGACGCGCGTATTTTATACCTCTGATGGTTGGCAGGATTGGACTACTGGCCAAGCAGGGAGTACCGGCCAATCAAAGCAGATCGAGGCTATTCAAATCAGGCTAACTGACGATATGGCGGATAATTATGATGTCTACTATCGCGTGCATTCAGCAGAAGTGGGATGGCTTGATTGGGCAAAAAATGGAGAGAGCGCCGGTTCCGAAGGCTTGGGTTACGGCATTCAGGCAATACAGATTGATTTGGTAAAGAAAGAAGAGGATGGGACAACGAAGGCACCTGGCAAGACGGATGAACCATTCATATCGGCGAGCATTTCTTACCGAGTCCATGTCGCAGAGATTGGTTGGCAAAGTTTTGTGGGCGACGGCGCAATGGCGGGCACAACGGGTCAAAGCCACTCGGTTCAGGCAATTGAGGCGTATGTGCCGAGCATTGATGGGACAGTAAAGATTTCTGCTCATATTCAGGATTTGGGGTGGGTTGACCCTGTTGACGTTTCCCAGGGAGTGTATGCGGGAACCGTGGGGCAAGGCAGGCAGATTGAAGCGTTGTGCATCGAACTCGAGGGTGACGTGGCAGATGAGTACGACGTATACTACCGCGTTCATTCTTCTGAGATTGGATGGCTAGACTGGGCGAAGAACGGTGAACGTGCTGGAACGCAAGGGTTTGGTTTTGGTATTGAGGCTGTTCAGATTAAATTGGTTAAAAAGGGGAGCGATGCACCGGGTTCAACCGAAACGGCATTTAGAACGCCATCAGACATAATGGGACACTCGCTCGCCTCGGTTAGTCAAATGGTTTCATATTTTCAGAGTTCAGGATACGATTATCCAGCTTCTGTTTATTCCGATAAGGGAGCTCCCACCCTTACAGAATTTTGCAACTTAGTTGAGAATGCTGCGAACGCTGAGGGTGTAAGAGCAGACGTTCTCTTCTGCCAGGCGATGAAAGAAACTGGCTGGTTACAATTTGGCGGCGCGGTGAAGCCCGAACAGTGCAATTTCGGCGGCCTTGGATCGACGGGCGATGGAGTGTCCGGCGCATCATTTGGTGATGTGTACACTGGCTTGCTAGCACAAGCACAGCATCTCAAAGCTTATGCATCCACTGCGCCGCTTAATGCTACATGCGTAGATCCGCGCTTTGATTTGATAGAGCGTGGCATTGCGCCTAAGTTGGAGGATCTCGATGGCCGTTGGGCGGTTCCTGGAGTGGGATACGGTGAATCCATTTTGGTAATGATTAACGAGATGATTTCGCAATAATACAACGTTCACTTTTACAGCTGAAACAGAAAAAGTCAGGCGCCATGTCGAATGCGTTGCTCGGCAAGACGCCTGACTCTTGAAAGATGCTCAAGAATATATCCAATGGGGTTGTGCCTTACCATTTGATATCGAAATGCATTTTATCGATAACAAATCGGTAGATAGCAAGGAATGGGCGCATGAGATGAGCCCTATAAAACAGGCGGGCAACCCAAAGCTTCAGAAAAGCTCCGCCCTCTTTTAAAGCATAGCATAGCCCCGTGTATGACGAATGCTTCCAGGAAGGGAAGGTCTTATTGAGATATTTAGTACATTGCGTTATATACGCTCCGAGATTGGCTGACGGATCATAAGACAGTCGAAATAGCAACGACACGCCGAGGTGAAGGAAGGCAATCGAACTCAGCGCCTCTTCTGCTTTTTCATTCACACCCGCTTCGTTGTAATACTCAGCGACTGCAGAAAAGGCATTGAAGATGGAGTCAACCTGCTCTGATCTCACAGTATTGATAATTGATCCCTCGCGAACCATATAATTTATAAGAGGCTTGGGTGAAAAAACGATAGTCCCTTTGCAATCTAAATAGACCAGAAGGTGAAAAATGAGATCATCAAGAACGGAGGGTGGCTCTTCAAGATTACGCATGTTCTTGAGCAACGATGCCCTAAATGTTTTGTTCCAGGGGGCGCCGTTCAGCTCGATTAGTCTCCCCGGCTCTTCAACGACATTAAAGCTCGGTCGCTCTGTGCACATCTCATGCGTAAGGGTCTTTCCTGTTTTCAAGTCTACTCGCTGAAATCCACAGACGGAAATATCCGCATTATTATCCTTAGCGGTTCGATATAGTGTTTCGGCAAAATCAGGTGCTACAGTATCGTCGCTATCAACAAAGCCAATGTACTCGCCACGGGCAAGGCATATCCCGTCAAATCTTCCGCGCCAAACACCTTCATTTTTTTTGTCGATGATGACAATTTTGCCTGGGTATTCTTGTTCATATCTATGGAGGATGTCGATGCACGAATCAGGAGACCCATCATTAATGCAGAGAATTTCAATATTTTTTAGCGTTTGATTCATAAGAGAATCCAGGCAGGCAGGGAGATATTGCTCGACCTTGTAGCAGGGGACAATAATGCTCAGCGCAATTTTCGACATATGCATCCTTCGCTCTCATCAATTAATGACAGACAAAAGATACTATACATTGCAATTTATGAAGAGTAATAAGTGTTAGATAAAACTCGGAACACAGAAGGTGGAATGATGGCAAAATCTATCCACGTAATTTAGGACATTTTCGTTATTTCGCTGTTGGGGGAGATGAAATGAACCCAAAGATATTAAACGTGCTTTATCAATCTGACGATAACTATGCAATGGTTACTGGGGTTTCCATTGTATCAATGTGCGAAAATAATCAGCATTTAGATGAGATTAATTTTTATCTCATCGATGATGGTATCGCACCATCTAATAAAAAGAAGATTGAAAAAATATGCAGTCAATATGGTCGAAACCTAATATACGTGGATTCTGAGCCGATACGCAACAAACTAATCGAATTGAATGTGCAACCGTGGCGGGGAACATATACTACATATTACAAATTGTTTGCCGCTGCCGAGTTAAACATCGCCACTGATCGCGTACTTCAAATTGATGGCGATACGATAATAAATGGCCCACTAGACGAGATAATTGAGATGGATTTGGGTGAATCGGTTTGCGCCGCAACTTATGATTGCGTGCTGACTGATTACAAGGGCACCCTAGGCATTCCAAAAGATGAGTATTATTACAATTGCGGTGTCATGTTGATAAGCATATCAAACTGGAAGAAATATCATTGCACCGAAAGAATAATCAATCATTTGTCGAATGTCAGAAGTCGCTATTTTGTTGTTGACCAAGATATTGTTAATTTGCTCTTTCGGCATGAAATCAAATATATGAGCCCTTCATATAACTTTAATAGCTGCTTTTATATATATGGCATTGATTATGTATATAAAATATATGATTTAAACGACGACATTTATATCCCTCGGGATGAAATTACGAGCGTAATGGAAGAAGAGCCGCTTATTAATCATTGCATGAGCGCAATGACTGGTCGCCCTTGGGAGCATAATAGTATTCATCCACAAAACGAGCTGTTTGATCGATACCTTTCGCTTACCGATTGGAATGATAGCGACAAGCTATATGTAAGGCGTACATTTGTGTTCCGCGCTCAGCGATTTGCCTACGAGCATCTTCCGATGGCCATATATTGGCATATTCATAAATTCGTGCTTACCTTTTGGATGAGGGAGCAGAATAGAAAGTGCTTGAAAGCATGAGTAGCAACATGAGGTCATTGAGCATTCGGGAGAATGTGATCTGGAATTCCTTGGGTAATTTTATCTACCTAATTAGCCAATGGTTGCTGACATATGTAGTTGTTCGGATCCAGGGATATGGGCCTGCCGGTATTTTTTCGCTCGCCATGTCAGTCGGCAATTCCCTAAATGCAGTCGCGACATACACAATGCGAAACTTCCAAGTATCTGATATCGAGGGTGAATACTCTGATAATCAGTACATTATATCAAGATATGTGACCTCTCTCATATCATTTATTGCTTGTTTAGCTTTCTGCGGATTCAATGAGTACCCTGTTAAAACCTTTCTCTGCATCGCTTTCTATATGGTTTTTAAAATATCTGAAGCTCTTTCGGACGTGTATCAGGCTATATTTCAGCGCGCTTCCCGAATGGACTATATAGGAAAGGCTTATATCGCCAAAGCAATGCTAGACTTCAGCTTCTTTTTTGGCGTCCTATTCATCACATCGGATTTGATGACAGCCATTATCGCTTTGTGCTGCGCCTCCTTAATTGTGGTTTTCTGCTATGAGCGTCGTGAGGCGAAGAATTTCGCTTCGAACACTGCAGCAGCTCTTTCGTTTGATCGGGACTTGCGTCAAGTAAAGAAGCTTATTCTTGTATGCCTTCCAGTGGCGCTGTATGGCCTGTTTTTTAACACCATGGGTCAGGTACCTCGTTATGTTCTCGAGCTGCTTAAAAATGAAGACGCTCTCGGGATATATACGACAGTGGCGATGCCTGTTACCCTGGTGCAGGTTTCAGCTAATTATTTATTTGCTCCGTTAACCGCACCCCTGGCTTCGTGTTTTGCTCGACACGATGTGAAGGAGTTTTACAGGTTGTTCTGGAAAGCAATCGGCGCCATCGTTGTAATATCAATAGTTGCTTTTATCGGCTTCGGGGTAGCAGGAAAACCTGTCATGGCGCTATTGTTCGGCGATTCAATTGTTCCTTATCTGTATTTATTGAACCCGCTCATTTTTTGTAGTGTGCTCGTAGCGCTTTCTTGGTTCTTGTCAGCAGCTTTGACGGTTGTTCGCAAACTGGTTGCTCAGCTAGTGCTAAGTATCGTTTCGTTTCTAGTCTCCTGTGCACTAAGCTTTTATCTCATCTCCGTGTTTGGATTGAATGGAGCTACATTCTCATATATTGCTGCGTTGCTCGTGTTCTCTGTCGGTGGTTTTTTTATTTTGCTGAATAGCGTTGAGGGAAAGTAATTTTGCCTTGTGTTGCTTGGTATGCAGCACAAGGCAAAATTAAACTAATCTAGCTGGATTAGAGTTTGCCAAATAGAAATAGAAGTCGGTAGGCGATTTCATCTGGTATAGATTCGCGGAAGCGCCTTTTCCAGAATAGTTTACGGAGTTTCTTGATTAATGTGTTCGGCCGAACGTAAAGAGAAATAAGCTCCCTGTTCTCGTTGCTTAATTTATCGGCAAATAGCGCACTATATTCCTCTGCCATTGTTCTTATGAGATTAAGTTGCGAACCGAGAATAAATGTTTTAAAGCGAAATACGAACAGGCTGATTGCAGAAAGATTGCCAGCAGATACATTACCCTGATGGCGTCTGTATCGAAGCACCACGGAGTCATCTCGAACAGTCTTTCCAAAACCCGTGGCTATCATTGCAGCAAACCAATCATGGCCTGCAAGGTGATGGGGATTGGCTTTAAGCAGAGCGTTTCTCATGGCGCCATTGAACACCATAACCATTCCTGGTATCGACGCCTCAGCTAAAGCGTTCTCAAAAGTTTGGTCGAGTGAGCGACTTTGGGGTGCGTCGATTGCTTTAAGCTTGTTGTCGCACGATACAAACTGCCCGTAATAAAGGAATGGGGTTTCAGATGTGCTCGCGTTAGATTTGTCGAGCATGGCTACAGCTCGTTCGAGTTTATTTGGCTCCCAGTAATCATCCTGATCGGAAAAGGCGAAATAATCGCAGCAAGGAGGGCAGGCACGAAGCGCATCCATAAAGCTAGCTACGAATCCTTCATTTTGGCCAAAGACAACCTGCACCGATGAATCGGAACGTTCCTCAATTTTGCGAAGATAGTCAAGGACATTCTGGTCGTTCGAACCGTCATCCCTAATGCTAATGATAGGTTTACACGTTTGTGCCAAGAGGCTGTCAATTTGCTGATTTAAATAGGTGAGATTTGGGTTGTACGTAGACAAGGCAATTGCAACGCGGCGTGGCGAATTCACGACATCCTCCAAAGGGCGAATCATCACGTGTAAAACCATACTTCACCTATTGTGCAACAAAACAATTCCAATGCAGACGGCACGGATGGAACAAACTCTTAATTACGAGAGATTACCGAGCTTCCTTCAATTCCGTACCAATTGACAGAATGAATTCGCTCGGCAAGTTCTATCCGATGAAGGTGTAATAGTTCTGCAGCTTGGGTTGGCTTTGTCTGCTGCATCGTATAATTTGATGGATTGAACTTGTCCATGAGGAGTGAACTATATTGTCATCACAGAGGGTTCTGGCAATTATTCCCGCGTATAACGAGGAAAAGTGCCTTCGGCAAACGATCGAAGAGCTTAGTGTCGTCGCTCCAGAAGTCGATTATATCGTCATTAATGACGGGTCTTCAGATGGCACGCGCGACATTTGCATTCTTAATGGTTATCCGATGCTCGATATGTTGGTAAACTGTGGCTTGACGGTCGGTTTTCAAACAGGTATGAAATACGCGCTTCAACACGACTATGATTTTGCCGTTCAGTTTGATGCCGATGGACAGCATCGTCCTGAATATATTAAATGCATGCTTGATTGCATGAGGGAGAACGATGCCGACATAGTAATTGGCTCTCGTTTTGTAACTGCAAAGAAAGAACATTCTGCTCGTATGATGGGATCAAGGTTGATTACTGCGCTGATTAAGCTTACGACAGGATGTACTATAAAGGATCCAACCTCCGGCATGCGATTGTATAACCGTCGCATGATTGGGCGATTCGCGCAAGATAATGCTCTGAATCCCGAACCGGAATCTATTGCATATCTGATTCGCAAGGGCGCTAAGGTTTGTGAAGTTCAAGTATCCATGCGTGAGCGTTTGGCAGGGGAGAGCTATTTAAACCTCACCAAGTCTATTGCCTACATGGTGAGAGCATTTACCGCCATCATGTTTAGCCAATGGTTTAGGAGGTAAACGACGTGAATGCATCGCTTCGCGTTCTATTGGTTGTCTGTGCCGTTGTTGTTCTTTTTTTCATTGTGCGAAGACTGAGCAAAGCTCAGATTCAGGTCATGGATTCGGTTTTCTGGTTGCTCTTTTCGTTAAGCCTGGTGGTTTTAGCGGTATTTCCAGAAATCGCCTACGTTCTCTCGCATTTTTTGGGTTTTCAGGCGCCAGTCAATTTTGTTTTTCTGTACGTGATCGCGGTTTTGCTCGTGCGCGACTTTACATCGACGGTTAAAAATGCACAGCAGCGAGAAAAACTGACAGCGTTGATTCAGGAAATAGCCTTAAGGGATCTAGCCTTAAGAGATCACGAAAAAAAGCTTCATGATGGACTGTAATTTACGAATGTCGGTGGGTTTTCATAGCAATCCGTTAAGCAAATTAAACTGCTGCTCCTATTTTAATAGACGCGGATTAAGGAAGAGAGAGCTTGCGGGCGTTAGTAGTTTTGGGAAACCATGGATGGCCGAGGAGCGTGCCAGTGTTCGTGGGCCATGTTTATTTGCATTGTTCGCGTTTTTACTAGCCATCTTTTATTCAATATATTGTTTTACCGCTTGTCACTCTAGAGCATTGCTTGTTTGTTCGCTTGTCGGCTCTGTGGTAATAGCGCTTTTAGTTTTTTATATTACAAGGGTCTGCTCAACAGGATGAGCTCATTTTAATTCAGCATGCTTCTTGCTGGATTTTGCGTTGTATTCTCGTTTGCATTTCCACCCATGTCTGTTCCTGATGAGACGCACCACTATCTGGCTTCGTATTGGCTTGCAGATTGTTTACAAGGCGAATCTTCATTTAATAACTCAGAAAGTTTTCCGGTTCGTCTAGACGATTGGCAGATGGTCAGTGAATGGTCCTCGAATGCCATAAGTCATGATAGCTTTAAAAACATAGCCACCTACTTCCAATTCACGTCCTCAACGACTTCGATTCATGAGGTTTCCGGCTTCTCTTTCTCCATCGGGGGGGGTGTCGTGGTTAAAATTCCCACCGTTTTGGCCATACTGGCTGGAAAAGCAATGCACCTCGGTCCATATCCTATCTTCTATATTGGAAGAATATTGAATTCAGCCCTGTTTATTGTTCTAGCAGTCGCGGCATATCGAAATATGCCGCATGCTAAAAATGTAATCACCTATGTCTCGCTGCTGCCAATGACCCTACATTTGGCGGCATCATATTCATATGATTCTGGAATAATCGGCTTGTCGCTACTGCTGTTTCCCCTTTTTTGTCGTTTGATTGAATCAAAAGATAAACTATCCCGAAGAGAAGTGGCATCGATTACGATATGTGCCACTTGTCTTGCTCCGTGTAAACTTATCTATATATCGGTATGTTTGTTTGCATTCATTATTCCAATTAATAGATTTGGCTCAAGAAAAACAAAGCTGCATTTCTTTTGCTCTTGTTTGTATCTGTTATTGCATCAATTGTATTGCTGCGCTTGCCTGGCGTTGTTTCTTTGGCCGCTCTATCTGGCGGCCTCGACCATAGGGGAATCGAAGAGGGGACGTTTTATTCCCTGTCTAACGTGTTGCAAGATCCGTTAGGAACTCTCCTGTTGTTCATTAGATCTCTTTTTGTTAATGGCGATTTTTACTTGAGCTCTATGATTGGCGGATCTCTTGGTTGGTTTCAATCAAATATTGCGGCGCCTTACTTTTCGTTTTCATTTATCTGCTCATATTGCTTTTAGCGGCACAGAAAACAGAATCTGATCCATTTGAATTCCCTTTGATAATCAGGGTTTCATCACTCGCTGTATTTGTTTGCTCTGGTTGAATTCCAACCCCAGTGCAACACCCTGCCATGAGATGCCGCTTCCCGAGGTCACGGCAACGCCCCGACGCGGCCCCCGGCGGGGAAAGCGCAGGCCGGCCCTCCCCGCGGAGGGCCCCACGGGCGTTGCGCTGGCTCCTGGAGGCATGCCCCATCGGCCCGCCGGCGGCCCTTCCCGGACCCAGCGCAACGGGCTCAAGAGGGGCCGCCGGATTGTCCCCCAGGGGTTCAGCCGGCCAGCGGCGCATCACCCCTCTCGGCGCGGGCGCGCTCGATGCACCCGGGCGTCAGGTCGAGCTCCGAGGGGCCCAGCACCTCGACGCCGAGCCCGTCGAGGAGCGCCCGGGCGTCGCCCCCGTAGGCGGCCAGCAGCATCCCCGAGGGGCACATGAA
This sequence comes from Enorma timonensis, assembly GCF_000321165.1. NCBI lineage: Bacteria > Bacillati > Actinomycetota > Coriobacteriia > Coriobacteriales > Coriobacteriaceae > Enorma > Enorma timonensis. Next base: position 34,906 of record NZ_CAPF01000022.1, on the reverse strand, counting down.
GGCGAGCGAGCCCCTCGGCTCGGAGTTCACCTGGCTCATCAGCAGGGCGCAGTCGGCCGGCGCCAGCCGGTCGAAGGAGATGCCCCGCCGCTTCGGCAGCAGCTTCCTGATCTCGACGTGGTTGCGCTCGCAGGCGCCCTTCTGGTCGGAGCGCATCGGGTCGCAGTAGAACAGCCTCGTCTCGCCCGGCCGCTCGCAGAGCGCGGCGGCGATGCCGGCCTCGTCGGCGAACTCGGGGCCGTTGTCGGTGAGCACGCGGGCGAAGACGCGCCGCATGCCGCCCTCCCCGAGCAGCCCGAGCAGGCCGCGCAGCGCCCTCACGGTCTCGGCCGACGTCTGCGCGGCCATCGGCAGCGCGAGCTGGAACCTCGTCGCCCGGTTCAGCAGCGTCAGCAGCACGGCGGAGTCCCCGGCGCGCCCCTCGACCGTGCCCATCTCCCAGCAGCCGTCCCGCTCGTCCCCCGGCAGCGCCGCGAACGCGGCGTGCGACCTGCGGTCGGAGTGCGGCGCGGCCCTCCGCGGCGCCCTCCTCCTGCGGGGCCTGTAGCCCACCTTGCGCCGCAGCTCCATGTTGCCCATGCCCCCGTAGCCCGCCTCGATCCAGCGGTAGATGGTGGACTTCGACACCCCGAGCGACGGCCTGGTCGCCGCGATCTGCTCCGGGGACAGCCCGCGTGCCAGGTCGGAGCGTATCACCCCGAGCTTCATCGCCATGCTCGACTCGGTCTCGTCGACGCCCCTGCGCGCCTCCCGGAGCTCCTCGTCCGCGAGCGCCTGCGCCCTCACCGCCCGGTACACGGCCTTGGGCTTCCTGGAGCAGCCGCACCTCCTCTTGTTGCAGCCGTTGCAGACGCGCGGCGAGCCCTTGACCCTGTCGCAGGCGCCCTCCGGCGCCTCCCCGGGGAAGCGCTCGCCCGCGAGCTCCCTCGGCGCCGCGTAGACGCGGTTCCTCCTGACCTCGCGCGTCACCGTGGACGGCTGCCTGCCGAGCCTGCGCGCGATCTCGCGGGCGCTCTCGCCCCTGTCCAGGCCGCGCTCGATGCCCCGCCTGTCGTCGAGCGTGAGCCTCGGGTAGGCGCGCCGCGCGGCTGGCGGGGCTGCCTTCGCCCTCTTCGCTTTACTCATCTCCCTGCCTCCTTGCCGGGGCCGCCGACCGGCCCCACGCCCCAAGGACTCCAGAACCCAGCGCAACGCGTTGCGCTGGGTTCTGGAAGCTCCCCGCTCCGTTGCGCTGAGGTTGAAACTCTAGGGTCTCGATGAGTGTGCTAAACACTCTTTATTTAATTGGGCTAATTGCCGCTGCCTTTGCCAATCCCATATAAGATGGAAGGAACGTGCTTGCGTTGACACGTTCCTTCCTCATTCCGAGTAGCATCAGGGTTTTCAGATTTTCTGCACCTAAGGTTTCGAAGGATTCGACTTGCTCCACATCCAGTTCTCGGACGGTTGGGGTCGCGAGGAGGTGCTCTCGTCCGATTTCGTCGGACGCCCCGGAGCTCTGTGCTCCATGATTCCATGGGTGGGATCAAGACTCACACGGTCACGGCGCTCAGCATCGGGGTGACCCGCCGGCGCATTCTCGTGCGCTTTTATCAGACGGTATCGCTTGTGCCTCAACTGGGAAAGTTGAAGTGTGAGGTTGCTTTTGACAGTCTGATGGCGGAGATTGGCAGGGTTTTTGCTGGTTGTGCTCGGCAAGATCGGCTATGCTCCCTTCAAGGTCGATGGAGTGCGCCTGCTGTATCTGGTCATTTCCGATTCATGCGGGCGAAGGAACGTCGTGCTCATGGCTAACACAGAGACCTCGAAGCGGGGAATGGTTCTTGCAGACGACAAACTCGCTGCCGTGATCGTGGGTCGCGTCGTCCATTACAGCAGGTTTGTAGAGTTTGATAATCCCGGCCATCGGCGCGAGGAGTCTCTCATGCTAGGTAAGTCGAGGATCTATTGGCTTGCTCGCGCCGAAATCAGAAATAGCTTTGTAGCCAAACTCAAAAAAGCGCATGCCTATTCCCGAAAGATTAGCTTGACCAAACACAGCCGCCGTTGGGTTAACCGGGTCCTCGGATTGCTGGCGGGCGTTCCTCTTGCAGCGTATGTTGCGCGTCTGCACGGCGTGGGGATATTCACTGGTGACATGGCGGGTGGCATTGCCGGCTCAATAAGGATGTATTCCCGGTGGTAGGCTACCGGCACCGCGCGGTCTGCCTCCACTGCAGCGTGCTGACAGAGTTTTCCGAGTCCAAGCGGCCGGGAGTTGTTGTCATGCTCAAGGCTATCCACGCTATGGAGTCACGCGTGGCTACCGAAATCAGGATAAATCTTGACGGTACCCGAGGTTAGGGGTGGGACTCTTTCCCGTTTTCAGGTATAAAATAAAAGATTCGCCAGTAGATTTAGCTTCTGGTTCAAAGCTATCTCGATAGCGTCGGGATGGTTAACCTCATGCATTGCCCTATCTTTAATCCAACCTAACGATATAACCAGCAGCGTTCTGATAAACGACTTCTTTGCTAGAAAGAAATTGCTTTACTGAATCCGGCAGATCCTGCGAAAAAAGAACGGCGCAATAGTCTGCTTCAGACAGGCGGTCAATCAGTTCGGATCCCCAATCGTCGGTATTATAGAGCCAGAAATAGAAGTAGCGATAATCCGGGACATAGTGTTGTCTTGTCTGCGCTTGGTACCAGTAGACATCGATATTTGAACCAAGGAGTGGGATGTACTGGTTTGCTGATGTTCTTAGGCGGTCAGCGGCAATCCACAACTCAGTTTTCTCATCGGATATTTTGGGTGTTTTCATCTCATTATAATTGAAACTATACACCCCCGTAACGGATTCAGATGCTATTGAGGGGGATAAATCAGGATGTGTTGTCGAGATTTTTTTGTCCAATCCACTAATCGACAGAATGAAGATTGTAGCGAGGCAAGCAAGGTAGCAAATTAAGAACGTCTTCGACTCCTCGAAGAGAAGGGTGACGCCTCTTGCGGTGCAAAGAAATGCAAAAGCCCATAGAAGATAATAAAATTTATAATAATAATATGCAGAAAATACGCCTGAATTGTATAAAAATAAGGCAACAGCGACGGTGACAATTACAGCAATTGAAATCAAGGCAGGAGGGAGCGAACCAGCGTTATCTTGATAGTTCCGTATTGATGTAATGAGCCCAAAAATAGCACAGGGCGCTATGAGAATGAAGGAACCGTATAGCTCGATGTATGTATAGCCCGGGGTGCTTAAACCACTTACGAGACCAGTCTGAATAATGTATTTGATAAGGCAGGCCATGGCGGCAGTAATAAAAACAGCCAGTAGACTACACAATTATTTATGGCCAGAAACAAAAGTGCGAAAACGGGCTGCTGACAATAGCGCGAGAGACAATGCGATAACTGGTGCGAAAAGAGAGTAGCAGACTGCGCAGCCAAAGATAAAAATAAGGCTAATCAGCAGTAATTTAATGCAGCTGCATGTTCTCCAAAAGGCCGTCCACATGAAGGTAAATGTGAGAAATAGCGTAGTTCCGACCCCAAGATAGGAGAACCCGAACACCATATTGTTTAAGGGATAGCCAAGCATGTAGAGGACGGTTACGCACAAAGATGTAGCGCATTTATTGTCGATGATCCGAAGCAATGAATAAAATACGCAAGCATCAAGGGCATAGTATCCAATTTCAGCGATAATAAAAATTTTGTAAGTCCCGTAAATACCCGTGAAGGATTGAAGTGCCTCAATGACGAGGGAGGTGATGTAATATGTGAAATACATGCCCTCGACTCGGCCTGAATCTAAGACTGCCAATGTGTTAGCGAAATGAGTTGCCGGATCGGTTGACGAGAAATTCAAATTGAGGCTCATGCCAAATTGCGCAAAACCGCAAGCGACGGCAACGCCGACTATAACAATATAACCTAGAAAATCGCGGACGTCTTTCTCAGCGGGTTTCTGCAAAGCCCCACGATGCAAGCAATGAATGAGGCAAAATAAAAGAACAGCAAAGACAAGATGGACCGTTCCCACCGCTGCAACTCTAAGCACCGGGATGTTGAGCGTGGTGAACAATCCGGCGATAAGAACGTCTGTGAGAAAAACGAATACCAGTGCTGGAAAAAACAGTAGCTGTACGTTGGAACTTGAGCCTTGCAAAGACAAGGATGCAAATTTGGAGATGGCTGAAGATAGTACAATATACGAAATAATTAGATAAACCGCTGTCATTGTGCCTCTCAGGGACGTCTCTCTGGTTTTCCGTAACCGTGATGAGTACTGTCGATCAGTTGCAGCCCAGCACTCTTGATTTAATCTTCTTAAGTACCTTTATTGGTGTCAAATCTTTACAGCTTCGAACAATTTGTCCGCCTTTTTCCAAGTCACCTTCAAGTTCTGTAATCAGGTGCTCGCTCTCCTCCTTGGCTGTTTTCAGACGATAATATTCCAGGCAGAGCTCAACATCCGAGAGTGGGGAGCTATAAAATTGCAACCTTCGAATCTCTCCTAGATAAATTGGATCGCTGGTTATGAATAGGTCGCCTTCTTGTGTGGAGCGCTCTCTATTTAAGGCAGAAATGTTTGGCTTGGCAGACGTTGTGCAGATTACAGGGTGGATGTCAGGGTCAAATCGAATGCATACCTCATTGCGTGCGCGGCTCTGTATGAGATTGGAGGCATCAATTTCCGTGTGGTAGCAGTAGGGAAATGTTATCGAATTTGACTCATTGGCAGGCTCCCCGTGGGAGGAGAAGAAGAGCTGGGCTATTCCGAGTGTTTTGGAATAGCTTTCGACGAATGTTTCACATTGGTTTTTGCAATTGATTTTTGTTAGCTCGGTGCATTGCCTATGTTTCATATGAGCCGAAGCTCGATTTGTTGTAGCTACTGTGTGGTACAGTCGTTCGAAATTGTTCGAAAAATCTGAATTTTCCTGCGCATAGCTGTGCAACACATCAAGATGACGTGTTGCACTCTCGTAGTTGGAAATTATGTCGTCGAGCAGGTCTTGTGCACTGCGTCTGTATGGATTTGACCTGCCTGAGAAGTTGAAGAATGCATCACGGTCAACGGTATCCGGGCTGATGTATCCAGGGCCTCCGTGTACGTCATAGCAATATAGTGGAACACGAGCAGCAAAGCAGAGAGGGACTGTGCGACCGATAGAGATGATGAGATCGTATGAAGTGATGAGGCTCGGGGTAATTTCTACAGAGCATCCCTCATATCCATAGCAATCGATATGACAGCTTGCACTGACGATTCTCTTAAGATCCAGCAGCTCCTGAGCAACGTGATTAGAGATGACTGCAATGCGTTTTGGCGTTTTTGGCAGGCTGCTATATCTAGCGCATTCAAACCAAGACTTATCGACAGAATTCGGGAAAACAAATGTCGGTATTTTCGAATTGTCCAACTGATTATGCTCGAGTGTTTCGAAACTTACGAATACTTGTAAGTCGGCCTCTTGAGAAAAGGACGGGAGCTTTTCATGCTCAGATTGGGGACCTAAAGATGCAACTATGACCTTATCAAAGGTTACCGGAGTGCAGTTCCATATGTAGTCGGAGACAATATGATGCTGGGCGTATAGTACGGAATAATGATCTGCAAGCAGCCTCTCTTCTCCGAAGCGAATCACTTTAATTCCCGCCTGTGCAAATTGATCTTGTAGCGGGTAGGCCAATACGAGCGTGTAGCAGGTTACGTTCCAACCCTTTGCTGAAAAAGCCTTAGCTAGCTCGAGGATGTGTAATTCCGATCCACTACGTGCAGCCAAGAAAAGATTGGTGAATAGAATAGATGGCTTTTGATTGGCGCTAGTGACGTCCATGTTCAATCCAGATCTCGTCAGCAACAATGATCGAGAATCATTGTAAAGCCTAACGTGGATTCCAAAGCGGCGGATTATGGTGCAGATGAAGGTGCGGTAATATTGCATTAGATGTTGTTGAAATTGAAGCAATAGAGGCTGACTGCCTCAAGGAGCGACGTAGTCCTCCAGGATCTTGACAATTCGAGCGAGTAGTTCTGGCGCAAGAACCGCATATCGTGGAATTGCATCTAGGGGGGTGCTCTTTGGCCGGGGATGAGTGGGTCTTGTGGCATGGGATCCTTATTTGGTCAACATAAAGTCTCTGTTTGGAGATAATAGGAGGTTGAAAAAAGATCTGCATTCCTCCCTGCTCCTATTTCGCTCAGAGATAGCTTGTGTGACTACTTCTGCTACCATTTGAGTTCTGAATTTTGGTTGACTAATCGATTGGGATGTATGATGAACACTCACGAGCTTCGATTCCCCTCGATTCAATCGGCGGATCATAAGCTAATGCTCGGCGTTTCGTTAATATATTGGATTCTGTCATCTTTAGTTTTGTGCGTACTGGTACCTCGTGTTTCTCTAGACCGTCTCTTTCCGTTTTTCTTCTATCTCGTTTTTATCTTTCTTGCCGTAATTGTCTCGGTATATTATTTCGAGCGCTTTTCATCAGAGAGGATTTTCCGAAGCTCACCCATCCGATTGATGATTATCACGGCATGCGCGGGACTTTTTGTTGCGATTCTTCTTGAAGCGGGCACAGTTATTGGAACGCCGGGTGCCAATGTTTTTTCAATTGCATGTTGGTCAAAAAGGCGCTTGGTTGCGTTTGTGCCGATCGGTTACATTTTAGCATCCGGGGTAATGTGCTTGTTTGCTCGCGAGAAACATAGGATTCACACGGGACATCAGCTCCGACCTCGACGCGCTGTAGTTTGCAGGACATGCCGCGATATTGCCCTTTCGGTACTGCTGTCCCTTGCTATTTCGATTATGATTTACTTCTTATCGAATATTTCTTTTTTTGCAGTGTTTGGAATTGTGACATGTGTTCTAGTTTCTGCTTATGTCATTTTCATTAAATATAAAGAACCATCGCTAGCGCTTGAGAATGTATTTGCAGCCATCGCGCTGCTGTTCGGCATATACCTTTGTGTTGTTCTACCAATAACTTCGGGAATTGCCTGGGACGATCAAATACATTTTAAGAATGCTTCGGATATCTCATATGTTTTGAACGCGAAGCTAACTCCAACCGAGGAGTACTTTAGTAACCTTGCTTATAGTAGGGCGGCAGGTGAAGATGTTCTTTCGATTTCAGATTGGGGCAATGAGGCACCTGAGAAATTTGAACAAGAACTTAATAGCAGCTATGAGGCAGAAAGATCCAAGGGCACTGTTTCTTATAATGGGTCTGGGGTTAGCGTTTTGTCGATGAGTGCTATCGGCTATATACCTTCAGCCGTCGGGCTTTGGTTTGGGCGCTTACTCCATGTTCCGTTTTCCATGCTTATCGTGCTGGGACGGCTTGGAAATCTGCTTGCATACACCGTTCTCTTTTATTTTGCAATCAAGATCGCTCCGACGAAAAAGACGCTTTTCTTTGTTGTCGGAATCATGCCTGGCAATATCTTTCTTGCAAGCAACTATAGCTATGATCCGTGGATAACCTCACTCGTTGCTTGTGGAGTGGCAATACTGATGCGTGAGATGTGGGGTGAAGGGCTGCATGTTAGCAAGAGATGGATTGTGTTGAGTCTGGTTCTCATGACTGCCGGAATAATGGTAAAGGCTGTATATTGTCCCGTTCTCGGACTATATTTTCTTATGCCGAAAAAGAAGTTCGACACTAATCGGCAGCGTTGGCTCTACTATGCTGTAGTTATAGCGATCGGCATACTCCTACTTTCTTCATTTTCTGTGCCATTTCTCTCTAGTGGGGGAGAAGGAACAACCGATTCGCGTGGTGGATCAAGTGTAAATGCCACAGAACAATTTGGCTTTATCTTGTCTAACCCAATGCGCTATTTTGAAATACTTTTCCGATTCCTGTTCGTCGATTATTTCAATCCATGGAGGGCGGACTATATATTAAATTTTGCATATCTCGGACGTTTGGGCTGGGACTATAGTTCTTGGATTATGCCTTTGGTATTTAACTTACTCCCATTGCTTCTTCTTTGTTTTTCCGGGTTGATTGAGGGAAACGAAAATAGTGAAAAGTCTGCCGGGTTTCTTCCGTCACTCTGGTCGTTTTTCACATTCGTGCTCTCATTTGCTTTATTCGCTTCAGCTCTTTACATCGGCTTCACTCCTGTTGGCTATTTTACAATTAACGGGTGTCAAGGGAGATACCTTATTCCATGGCTGATTCCGTTGATTGTTTTTGGGTTTAATAGCAAGTTCTTTTCGAAGGCTTTTAGAAAAATGTCTGTAAACTGGAGCTCGCTGTTTTTGATCATAAGTACAACGATTTTAGCGGCAACAATTGTGACGCTTGTAACCGTAAAGTTTATATAAGTACTGGAATATTGCTTGAGTACCGCCAATCCGATGGCATCCACTTGTTGTATGTCTTTCTTAGCGGCTTACTATAGGCTCCTTGTTTGCTCATCGGTATGAGTTTAGATAAGTTTTAGTCCACCGAAGATTTCATTCAAGATTTGAAGTAGTTGGATACCGGGATGTTCGGATCGTGGCTCGTGTGCAACTGGGTACTACGTGGAACTTGCGCCGATGACGCGGGAAGGAAGAGCGAATCCGCCGGAAGGCCGGAGTGGGCTACAGGTGGAATTCGTACAATCGGAAATCGGTGCAATTTGTCAGACTATGCCGCTGGGTACTGGCAGCTTGTTGTCAGCAGGTTGCTATCAAAAAAAGGGAGGGGTCGCTCAGCAACGACGCGATGAGAGGCTCTTTGAATAGCCCAAAGCGTTCGAGTCGGGCGGACGGGGCCAAGCATGATACATTCGCTGAATTCAAGGTTCGTTTCAAGATTTCTGCTGGGCTAATCTAAGATACGTTGACCCCCGCCTCTCTGCCATACTTGTTGACAGTTTCAGCAAATTAAGAGGGATCTTACATATCGGAGCTCTACGATAACTTGAAATACAAGTTGTTCGGCTCCAGGCGACTAAAGTTTGGATTTGAATATGGATCACCCTCAACGTAGTAGGGCGCCCAGCGATAGTTCATATACGCAACTTCCTTATGGAATCTAACTTGTCGCTCCATGCTAATGTTATCAGCGCCGCGAGAAATAGATTCGTAGTGATATAGCTCTACCTCTGGTGTAAATATAACCCTCTGTCCCTGTTCGCGTACCTTAAGGCAGTAATCAACATCGTTAAATGCGACTTGAAGCTTTTCGGTAAAGCCGCCCACGCTTTCAAATATTGAACGCTTGGTCAGCATGCATGCCGCTGTCACAGCACTGAGCTCGCGCTGGGCGTCGAGTAGGGCAAAATAGCCCCAATCATTACGTGGAAGATGGCGGCCAAGATGCCCGGCAACTCCGCCAGAAATAGTGACACCGGCATGTTGAATAGTTTCGTCTGGGTAATAGAGCTTTGCTCCAACAATTCCCACATCCGGCTGGGAGCAGATCCCAAGCATAGCTTCAATCCATTTTGGAGTTATTATTTCTGTATCGTTGTTTAGTAAAAGCAGGTAGTCTCCATTGGCGGATTGAGCTCCAAAATTCACCAGCTTGGAGAAGTTGAACTCATTATCCCAGGTGATAAATTTAATGCGCTCGGGATATTCCTTTAGAATGCTGCCGTAATATTCGAACGTCTCCTCTTCTGTGCTGTTGTTTTCAACCAATACGATCTCATAGTTATCATAGGTTGTTTTTTTCAGAATGGATTGAATGCATGTATCGAGGATATCTATTTGATCTTTTGTTGGGATAATTATCGAAACGAGTGGATGCTCCTCCGGAATCTGATACGTCACTTTGTACGTGAATGGTCTCCTTGAGAGTTCGACATTTGCCTTAATGCCCATACGGTTAAGATGCGACTGGACGGCGCGAATTCCGGCTGCAGAAGCGTAAGGTTTGCTGTCGGCGTTTGCCGCGGTCGAAGTCGCGCTAATTCGCCAGTGATATAGGATGGATGTGACGTGGAAGACCCTGCGCGCTTTTTCCACTGCCTGAAGAGTGAGATTATGATCTTGTGCGCCATCAAATTCTTTTGTATTGCCTTCGAGCTGATCAAGCAGCGACTTTCTAATCGCCAACATATGACAAATATAGTTGTTGTTTCGAAGCAGCTCGAGATCGAAATCGGGCTTAAAGAATGGCTGGGCAAACGTGCCATCAGGCATCAGCTTATCTTCATCGCAGTAGAGAAGATCGATGTCGTTGTAAGAATTAATGGCCTCAGCATATGAAAATAGTAGATTAGGCTCGATAACATCATCATGGTCGAAGAAACAGATAAAGTCACCGTGCGCGACTGCGATTCCAGCGTTTGTATTTTCCGAGATACCTAGATTATCTTCAAGCCTAATCTCTAAAATTCGGCTGTCGATAGCCAAGACAGAAGCTATCGCATCTGCAAGTTCATTATCTTTTGGGCTTGCGTTGACAAGCACAAGCTCCCACTTTCGATATGTTTGAGATAGGACAGAAGATACCATCTCATGAAACAAGTCGATAGGGGTGTTAAACAGCGGCACAACAATGCTGAAGAATGGCTGGATGGTAAATGTAATATCCCTCTGCTTGGAGAGGGCGCCAAGGGTTGCTTTATGTGAGTCGAACCATTTGGGATAGTTATGGTCGATTTGGGCGTTCTCGCGCAGGTACCTATCATGCTCAATCATATTTTGGAGCTCGGGGATATCCAATACTGCGAAATTGGAGAAGCTTGGATGATTGGCGTCTTCAATTTGAAAAATGTGGCGCCGCATGGCATGGGGGAGACGGATGGAGAATTGGGATTCTCTCCGCGCTCGTTCAGCTGAAAACTTTGTTTTCAGCTTTGCGGTGCCTAGAGGAACAATTTCAATATTAATGGGGGAGAGGCGGCTATCTTTGCAGGTAATGGTGAGACTTGTATCGTCTCGATAGGGGGTATAAACTGCCCCTCGAATTATCATTTCTTCGCCGTCTTCAACGCATGACCAGAACTCCATGTCTGCTCTATCGTAGGCGGCAATTTGGTCATAGTCACGGATTTCGGAGCACATTGGTTTGTTTATGCGGTAGTTAATTCGAGACTGCCATTTTGCTATTTCATAATTTAGGCGAAAAGCCTGCGACTCGATGACACGCCCAGCATCGTCGATTTCCGTGATGGTAAAATTGTTGACCCATGCTTCAATTATTGGAAAAACCCCAACGAATTGTCGAACTGATGGCGATCGTTTAGAATTCAGCGATTCATAAATAGAACAAGGTGAACTTCCATTGGGCGTTTCACGTCCATGGATGTTCAGCGTGTGATTAGGATCGAGGCCTCGCACTAGAAAACGTGTATAGATTTTTCCGTTTCCTCGGCACGTCCCATCAATCGAGATTTTCATGTTTAGGCTCCTATGTGAATTAAATTCAATATCATCTATTGATAGATTTCTGGTCATTATAGAAGATGCTCGGTGGACACAAGCTATTCGCATGCAATGGACAGATGTTTGGGCTACTTGCGAATAAAAGTCTACGGGAAGTGCAAAGAGCTCCCTATGTCAGTGTCAGCCGATCGAGCGGCTTGAGTTCAATTTAGCCATGTAATGGTCAGGTTACTATACTAGAAATGAAGATTTCTATTGTTTGAGCAGTTTACTTTTCGGAGGGTCGCTATTGCTATTTCGGGTGAAATCTCAATAGAAATACCCTTGATTTTCTATGCATTCAATGAATTATGAGGAGTTGAGATTGTTAGATAATTCACGCAGCATACGGTCAAGTGGTTGATTATTCGACAACGCGCCCGGGAGCGTCGGTAGTCTCTCGGCGCAAAGCAGACCGTCAGAAAGTTTTTAGTGCGCTCCTGGAGGCAAAAATGAACGAGTGCTTGGGTATAGGCTTCAAATAGGAGAAACCGAGCTCTCTCTTGGATAAATGAAAATCTTCATCATAGGAGAGATAAAGAAGCCTTTAAGCATCATCCATGGGCTATGCGATAACACTATCACTTCGCAAATATGATGTTGTTATTTGTCCGTTTCGCTCGAATCCGAGTGACGTGTGGAATAGCATCGTAATAATTGCTCAAGAGTTCTCGGTTATGATTCTCGGCTATGAACATGAAAGCTAAAGTGAGAGTGGTTAATCACTTCTCGTCTGCAATCCTTCTGATGCTTAGGCTTCGCGCCCAGTTACCGCTCTTCCTGGTGATACTCTATTCCATAAATGTGCACCCGAATTAAGGAGCGTCCAACTCTCATGAAAGGCATCATACTCGCAGGTGGATCGGGCACGCGCCTGTATCCGCTCACCACGGTCACGAGTAAGCAACTCCTGCCCGTCTATGACAAGCCCATGATCTACTATCCGCTCTCCGTGCTCATGATGGCGGGCATCCGCGACATCCTTATCATTTCGACGCCTACAGACCTGCCCAACTTCGAGCGTCTGCTGCGCGATGGGTCGGATTTTGGTATCAACCTCTCCTATGCGGGGCAGCCCTCACCGGACGGCCTTGCTCAGGCATTCATCATCGGCGAGGAGTTCATCGCGGGCGAGCCGTGCGCGCTCGTCTTGGGCGACAACATCTTCTACGGCAACGGCCTCTCGCGCCATCTGCGCCGCGCTGTGGCAAACGCCGAGCAGAACGGCGGCGCCACGGTCTTTGGCTACCACGTGGACGATCCCGAGCGTTTCGGCGTCGTGGAGTTCGACGAGGCGGGAAAGGCGGTTTCCATCGAGGAAAAGCCTGCTCACCCTAAGAGCTCCTATGCTGTCACCGGCTTGTACTTCTATGACAGCCGCGTGTGCGAACTCGCCAAACAGGTGAAGCCCTCCGCGCGCGGTGAGCTGGAGATCACAGACCTTAACCGCATGTATCTCGAGGACGGCTCGCTTTCCGTGGTGACGCTCGGCCGTGGCTACGCGTGGCTCGATACGGGCACCATGGAGAGCCTGTATGAGGCGGGTGAGTTCGTCCGTGCCGTCGAGCGCGCACAGGACACCCCCGTCTCCGTGCTCGAAGAGATTGCTTACGAGAACGGTTGGATTGACCGCGCGACGCTCGAGGTGTGCGCGGAGCGCTATGGCAAGAGCGTGTATGGGCAGCATCTCAAGAAAGTTGCTGCCGGCATGTTCATCAAGCACCCGATTGAGTAACTCTAGCGATTGAAGAGGATTAGCATGACGCAAGAGGTTTTCCAGCCCACCAACATCATCGTCACCGGCGGCTGCGGCTTCATCGGCAGCAACTTCGTCCATTACGTGGTGAACAACTGCCCGGATGTGCACGTGACCGTCCTCGACAAGCTCACCTACGCCGGCAACCCGGAGAACATCGCCGGGCTCCCCGCCGACCGCGTGGAGCTCGTGGTGGGGGACGTCTGCGACGCCGCCCTGCTCGACGAACTCGTCCCCGGGCACGACGCCATCGTCCACTACGCGGCGGAGTCCCACAACGACAACTCCATCGCCGGCCCCGAGCCGTTCCTGCGCACGAACGTGGAGGGCACGTACCGCCTGCTCGAGACGTGCCGCAAGTACGGCACCCGCTACCACCACATCTCGACGGACGAGGTCTACGGCGACCTCGCGCTCGACGACCCGGCGCGCTTCACCGAGGAGACGCCCTACCGCCCCTCGAGCCCATATTCGAGCACCAAGGCATCGTCCGACCTGCTCGTGCGCGCCTGGCACCGCACCTTCGGCGTGCGCGCCACCATCTCCAACTGCTCGAACAACTACGGCCCCTACCAGCACGTGGAGAAGTTCATCCCGCGCCAGGTCACGAACATCCTGTGCGGTATCCGCCCCAAGCTGTATGGAGACGGCAGGAACGTGCGCGACTGGATCCACACGGACGACCACTCCAGCGCCGTGTGGACGATCCTTACGAGGGGCGTGATCGGCGAGACGTACCTTATCGGCGCCGACGGCGAGCGTAGCAACATCGAGGTGCTCCGCGCGATCCTGCGCGCCTTCGGGCTGCCGGAGGACGACTTCGATTGGGTGCGCGACCGTCCCGGCCACGACCGCCGCTACGCCATCGACGCCTCGAAGCTCCGCCGGGAGCTGGGCTGGGAGCCCAGGCACACCGACTTCATCGAGGGTCTCGACCAGACGATCACCTGGTACCGCGACAACGAGGCCTGGTGGCGCCCCGCGAAGGAGGCCACCGAAGCCAGGTATGCCGCGCAGGGGCAGTAGGACGATCGGGGGAACGGTACAACATGGCGCTTGAATACGAGAAAGAGCTTTCCGTGCAGCAGACCGGTATTCCCGGCCTGGTAGTTGTTGACCTGTCTGTCCATGGCGATGCGCGCGGCTGGTTTAAGGAGAACTGGCAGCGCGCGAAGATGGTCGGCGGCCTCGGCCTGCCCGATCTACGCTGGGTGCAGAACAACATCAGCTACAACGTTGAGCGCGGCGCGACCCGCGGCATCCATGCGGAGCCCTGGAACAAGTTCATCTCTATCGCAACCGGTTCGGTTTTCGGCGCGTGGGTCGACCTCCGTGCGGGAAGCCCCACCTTCGGGCACGTGTACACCTGTGTGCTCGACCCTTCGAAGGCCATCTTCGTCCCGCGCGGCGTGGGTAACTCGTACCAGGCGCTCGAAGACGGTACAGCATACACCTATCTGGTCGACGCCCATTGGTCTGCCGAGCTCAAGAAGACGTATACGTTCGTGAACCTTGCGGATCCCGATCTGGCGATCGAGTGGCCCATCCCGCTCGACCAATGCGAGATCTCGGAGGCGGACAAGAACCACCCCATGCTTGCCGATGTTGCCCCCATGCAGCCTAAGCGCACACTTGTGACCGGTGCGAACGGACAGCTGGGGCGCGCTGTGCGAGCGCTTGCGGAGGAGTGCGGGCTGGGGGAGAGCTTCGACTACTGCGATATCGATACGTTCGATATGAGCGATCCCGCCGCATACGATGCATATGATTGGAGCCTGTACGGCACGGTGATCAACTGCGGCGCCTACACGGCGGTCGACCGCGCCGAGACGCCCGAGGGACGCGTGCTTGCGTGGAAGGCGAACGCTACGGGTCCCGCGCTGCTGGCACGCGCGTGCACAGAGCACGGCATCACGCTCGTGCATGTGAGCTCGGACTACGTGTTCGATGGCACGGTGGAGGTGCACGATGAGGACGAGCCGTTCGCCCCGCTTTCGGTGTATGGCCAGTCTAAAGCGGCGGGCGACATCGCCGTGTCGAGCTGTCCGGCTCACTACATCCTGCGTTCAAGCTGGGTGATCGGCGACGGGCGCAACTTCATCAAGACCATGAAGGGGCTCTCCGACCGCGTGGCGGATCCTGCCGACGGGCTCGATCACGTTACGGTGGTGAACGACCAGATTGGCCGTTTGACCTTTACCGACGAGATGGCGAAGGCTGCGTTCTGGCTCCTGGGCTATCGCGACGGTTCCGAGATCCCCCTCGAACCGGCGGCATTCGGCACGTATAACGTTACCGGATCGGGCGAGTCCGCCAGCTGGGCAGAGATCGCGCGCCTCGTATTCGAGCGCGCGCATGGTAACGGCGATGCCGTGCAGCCGGTGAGCACCACGGAGTACTACGCCTCTGCGGCGGGTCCGGTTGCCCCACGCCCCGTGTACAGCACGCTCTCGCTCGATAAGATCAAAGCGGTGGGGTTCGCTCCGAGGGATTGGCGCGAGTCGCTCGCTGCGTATATGGGGTAAGCCGAAGAGCAATAGGGTAGTGTCATGGACAAACGGTGCAAGCACATCGGCTCATGCAGAGGCAGGAACGGCTTAGGCTACGCAGCCTTCGAGGCTCCTTTTGGTTGCGGTATCAGGGCGGAAGTGCATGCTCGTCCTAACCGCAGGCCTGTTCCATGTGCGCTCTATGACTCTTCTTCGGCTTCTGAATTCGACCTGGGCATTGGTGCGGATCGCCGCATCGTCGTCGTAGCATTCCCTCTGCTAGATCGGGCTCTCTCTATCGATATGATCGATGGTGAGGGACAGGTGATTGCTACGGTGGCTCACTCACCGCGCATGCTTGCTGTGGCGTCTCGCATGCTTTCGTCAAGAAGGCCAGAGCTCGTCGCATTCATGCGGGGAATTGAGCGCCGTAGGGGCGCCTCGAGAACCAGAGCCGAACTCGTCGAGGTCTGGCCGGGCGAGGAGCGACAAAACGTATGGCGCTTTCGCGCGAGCTTCCCAACGGCAGATGATGCGGCAAGTTTGCGGGTTGCTTTCGAGGATGGCAGACTGAATCCCATCGAGCTCGATTACGCGGTCTTGGAAGATCACGTTGTCCCCTCGAAAACAACCGATGGGATGGAGCGCATCATCACGTTCTCGGTGCTTGTTCCAGATGAAATGCGTCATCTCCTCGCCAGCGTATCACTTGAGGGGCTTCCGACTTGTTCTGGTTTTGCCTGCGGGTTCCCGAGTACTGTGAATGTGATGCTCGATGATGCGCGGTGCCGTGCAACGGGGCAAGCTGCTTCGCGTACCTATGGTGCATGGTTTGATGAGCATCGTGCGACCAGTGAGCAGGTTGAAGCGCAGCGCGTCGCGTGCCTCTCTATGCGGGGGCCGTACATCTCCATCGTTGTGCCCGTGGTTAAGACGAATCCCCGGTACCTCAGCGATTGCATCAATTCGGTTCTATCCCAGTCCTATCCCAATTGGGAGCTCGTGCTCGTCAATGCAAGTCCCGAAGATGTCAGGGTTCAAGGTGTACTTGCGGGATATCAGGACGCCCGGATCAAGGTGGTCGAGGCTGCCAATCAGTCCATTTCCGATAACACCAACGTTGGCATTGAGGTTGCTACCGGAGATTTCGTTGCTTTCCTCGATCACGATGACTTTTTAGAGCCGGATGCCCTGTGGTGGTACATCCGCGAGATACAAGCCGACCCGCTGGTTGATGTTCTGTATTGCGACGAGGATCGTTTCTGCGACGACAGGTTCGTCAATCCGGCGTTTAAGTCCGCGCCCGATATCATAAAGCTCAGGTCGTATAACTATGTCAACCGTTTCCTCATGGTGAGTCGATACGTGCTCAACCATACCGAGCGGTCTGCTGCCGATGTGTCAGGCGCGCAAGACTATGATTTGACGCTCAAGGCATTCGAAGTCGCGCGAGGCATGCGGCATATTCCACGTGTTCTGTATCACTGGAGAGAGCATGACGGCTCCACGGCAGGCGGATCGGAGCAAAAGCCGTATGCCCATACCGCGGGGCGCATCGCCCTCGAGCGCCATCTCGCGCGCGTCGGACAGGCCGGTCGCGTTAAGGATGGACCGCTTTCGTGCACGTATCGCGTCCAATACGCATTGCCCGAGGAGCTCCCGCTCGTAAGCATCGTCATCCCGAGCAAGGATCACGCAAGCCTGTTGCGACGGTGTGTGGCGTCGATCTTGGACAAATCGACATATCCTCGCCTTGAGGTCGTGGTTGTGGAAAACAACAGCGTCCAGATGGAAACGTTTGATTGCTATCGCGAGCTCGAGCAAGATGCGCGCGTGCATGTCGTCTACTGGAATGCCGAGATGCTTCCAGAAGGCACGCCCCTTGAAAACGGGTTCAACTACTCGGCGTTGGTGAACTTCGGTGCTGCGCAGGCCGCGGGAGAGGTTCTGGTTTTCCTCAACAACGACACCGAGGTTATCGAGCCCGCGTGGGTCGAGGAGATGCTTGGCTTCCTGCAGATGAGCGATGTGGGGCTGGTGGGTGCAAAGCTGCTGTTTGAAGATGGCTTGGTTCAGCATGCGGGCATGATCGCGAACGCCCGTCATGATTTCGCCCATGTGAACCGCAACCTCTCACGAAGGGAGCTCGGGTACGCCTACTCTGCGGGGTTCCCCCAGGAATATGCGATGGTTACGGGTGCATGCCAGATGGTTTCGCGTGACACCTTCGATATGGTCGGCGGATATGATGAGCAGTTTGCTGTCGGATTCAACGACGGTGACTTCTGCCTGTCGGTACGAGAGGGCGGGTACAAGGTTGTCTATCAGCCGTACGCGTTGCTGTACCACCGAGAGTTCTCGACGCGCGCCCGCGAGGCGGAGGATGTTCGGACGCGAACCCGTATGCTGCGAGAGAAGAGCTACATCATCTCCAAACATCCCGTATTCTTCTGCGAAGGCGATCCGGCGATCAACCCTAACTTCGACCGCATGAGTGATTGGTGGGAATTGCCCGACGTGAACCGTTAGCTCCGCATGGCCAACCTGCGCATGCTCACGAGCGGTTTCGTTATGAGCTTGCCGACGCGGTGCGTGGCCGAGACCTTGATGCGAGAGATCTCCGTTTCAAGCTGGTTCATGTGACGGCGTTCGAGCACGAAGTAATAGAAAGCGATTTCAGCGGGTGACAGGTCTTTGATGGCCATACAGCAATCGTGACGGAGCGGCTGATAGACGCGTTCGCGGGGGAAGTCGGCGATGCCGAGCTCTTCTAGACCGCTTCGCTTCATCTCATCGACGATGGTCGAGAATGCCTCAAATGATGAACTGCGGTAGAGATTCATCGCGACGGCCTCCTCTGCCCAATTCACAAACGAGTCGCTGTAGAGCCCAAGCGTCTCCGATGCCTCAAGACGGCGTTTGAGCGCCAAGAACGCATCGTAGAAATCGAGGGGGTGCTCGTCGGCGGTGAATAAAGCGCTGCGCGGATTGTTCGTGCGATACAGATGGAGCTCCTTATCGAGGAGGGCGATACGCCGTGCTTCCACAAGGGCGCGGCAGGTGAAGAGGATGTCGGCCATGCGGTGGATATGCTGGAAGTGAATGTCGCTTTTTCGGATGAAGTCCGAGCGGTACAGCTTGTTGTGAACCCAGTTCTGAAATGAATTGAAGATGCGGGAGGGGTTTTGGCGAGGCGTGAAGACACCGGGCTCCACCCATTCGTCGATCCACGTAGTCTCGAAACACTCAGGGCAGGGGCGCTGTTCTCCCGTCTGGTTATCGAGGTATCTGGTTTTGAAGATGACAATGTCCGCGCCGGTTTGCTCACCTCGGTTGATTGCACGCTCCAACAGCTCGGGTTTCATGAGGTCGTCAGCGTCAAGGAAGTAAAGCCATTCGCCTGTTGCTGCATCGAGCCCCGCATCGCGCGCTGGTCCTTCGCCCGGCTCCGCCTCGGGTATCACGCGAATTCGAGCGTCCATGTGAGCTAGCTCGCTCAGGATTTTCGGCGTGTCGTCTGTTGAATTGTTGTCGATACAGATGAGCTCGAAGTCGCGAAACGATTGCGCAAGGACGCTTCGCACCGTGTTACGGATAAAGGTCTCGCAGTTAAAGCAGGGGATAATGACCGAGGCACGGGGCACGGGAACCTCCGATGAAACGATGGCGTACCGGTTCGAACGAAAAAGCGTCGCTGTTAGTATAGTATCGTTTGAATTTCTAAGCTGTATGGCTGCATTGAAAGGCGGTTCGGCATGCGAACTGACGCTGACTCGATGGTTTCCGTGATCGTTCCGATCTATAACGCCGAGCAATATCTTGTTGAATGCCTCGAGAGTATTCTTGCCCAAAGTCACCGCGCGCTTGAGGTGCTGTGCATCAACGATGGCAGCACCGATGGCTCACCCGACATCCTGGAGCGTTTCGCCGCGCGGGATGAGCGAATTCACGTCATTTCGAAAGAAAATGGAGGATATGGCGCCGCTTGCAACCTGGGAATTGATAAGGCGCGCGGGGAATGGATCTCCATCGTCGAGCCCGATGACTGGATCGAACCGGATATGTATGCCGACATGCTTGCGTTTGCCTCGCGTTTTGACGAGCAGATCGATATCGTGAAAACGCCTTGGTTCAACGTTCAGGATTGGGATGATCCCGAGAAACAGTACTCGACGGAGAGCCCCCTTGCGCGTCGCATCAAGACGTCGACGCATCCTTTCGTGCTGGCCGATGAGCCGATTCTCATCACTTTGCATCCGTCTATCTGGTCAGCGTTGTATCGTAGGGGCTTTCTTAATGAATGCTCGATACGGTTTCCCGAGTATTCCGGGGCGGGCTGGGCGGATAACCCCTTCCTGGTTGAAACGTTTTGCCAAGCGAAGGCTATCATCTACCTCGATCAACCGTACTACCAGTACCGCGCGGACCTTCCCGGCTCCACGTTGAACCATGGCTCCGTCGAGGCGATCAGACGGCCGTTTGACCGTTGGTGCGATATGACGGACATCATGGAGCGCCTTGCGGTTACGGATGGCGGGATATGGGATGCCCACTATATGAGGGCGTTCGCATACGCCGAGGGGGCAATTCACGATGACGGCTGGGATAATCCGGTCGTTCAGGAAGGCATGAAGCGCATGTTCTCGCGCATGGACGCTCAGCGCGTGTTCGCGTGTCCTGCAATCAGCCCGCGTCGCCGCGAGCTCTTCGCCAAGGTTATGGACTTGCCGATAGAGGATTTCAAAACGCCCAATCGCACGAGGTATCTGCTGGGCGAGGCATGGGGGCTGTTCCGCTCTGAGGGAATCGGCGGGATTATAGGGCGCCTTCGTACCGGGCGCGAACGAAGGAAAGAGATGACGGACGAGTAGGGGCGCGCCGCGCCTGAAATGTGAGAGTAGGAATCGAGTTCATGAGTGACCGTCCCACACCGCTGGTTTCCGTAGTTGTCCCCATTTGCAACGTCGAGGCGTTTCTAGACCAATGCCTGGACAGCATCGAGGGGCAGACGCTGCGCGATCTTGAGATCATATGTCTGAACGATGGCAGCAGCGATGCATCGCTCGATATCGTGAGAAGACACGCTGTCCGGGATAACCGCATCGTGGTTGTCGACAAAGAGAACGAAGGCTACGGCGCCACGTGCAACCGTGGGATTCAGCTGGCGCGCGGCACATGGGTTGCGATCGTTGAGCCGGACGACTGGATCGACGCCGCCATGTTTGCCGACATGGTCGCATTCGCGGATTCGTTCGATGCCGGCGTCGATGTGGTGAAAACGCCTTGGTTTGAAGTGGCGTTCTGGGATAATCCGGACACCATGGCAGAGAGGCCATGTCGGCTTCACCGAAGGATGAAGACCAGCTCGCGTCCGTTTGCGCTGGAAGATGCGCCGATGCTTCTCGAAACGCATCCTGCGATTTGGTCGTGCCTGTATCGACGTGAGTTTCTTTTGGAGCGAGATGTCCGATTCATTCCGTATCCTGGGGCGGGTTGGGCAGACAACCCATTTTTGATTGATTCACTTGCAAGCGCGCGGATCGTCTATCTCGATAGGGCCTACTACCACTACCGACTTGAGTTGCCCAAACAAGCGGGCTCTGCGCTTTCGGATGAGCGGGTCGCCATGCCATTCGAGCGATGGATGACCATGCTTGACCATATGAAGGAACGTGGTTTGGACTCGGACAAGCTCTTGTCCGCCCACTGCGTGCGTGGCTTCAATTACGCAACGCTCATGGGTGAAACGGTTGGATGGAATCATCCGGTTTTGCTTGAACACGTGCGGACGATGTTCTCTGCTATGCGCGGCGATTTGGTGCTGAAGCATCCCATGCTGAGCGCGAAGCGCAAGCGCTTCTACTTCCAAGTTCTCGGTCGCCCGTGCCCCCGTATTCCACGGGTGGGGCGTATGCTATATCTCATGCGCGAGGTTGCCTTTAGAGCAACAGCGGCCTTTGGCGACTAATGTGCGAGCTTTGGGGGTTGGGCTTGACTGAGGTGAGGGGTAATAGCGGGAGCGCTGATTTGGCTGGTGCAGATGCCGGCACTGCCTCCTATGAGCCGTCGCTCTCCATCATCATGCCCTGCTACAACGTCGAGCAGTACCTCGGTTCCGTGATCGAGAGCCTGCGGGCTCAGCCGTTCGGGGGCTGGGAGCTCATCGCGGTCGATGACGCATCGACCGATGGGACGGCTGAGGCTCTCACTCGCGCGGCGCAGCAAGATGCGCGCGTGAAACCTGTCCACCATGACCGCAATCGCGGCGCTGCCGCAGCGCGTAACACCGGCCTGGCGCACGCATGCGGCGAATACATCTGGTTTCTCGACCCCGATGACGACTTCGAACCCGCGCTGCTGCCCGAGGCGCTCGGCGCGCTCGAGGAATCAGGCGCTGACGTCGCGGTCTTCGGCTGCCGGGAGGAGACCTACGACGCCGCGGGTGCACTGCGCGCGACGCGGGACCTGCTGCCGCCGGCATCCGGTGTCCTCGCGGGCGACGCGCTCCATCGCGCCGTACTCGACCTGGAGGAATCCACCCTCTACGGCTACGCATGGAACAAGGTGTATCGCCGCGAGGCCATAGGGTCCGCGCGGTTCCCAGATGTCATGCTGGCGGAGGACCTCCTGTTCAACGTCGAGGTGTTCGACCGCGTTGCCCGTGCCGTCTTCATCCAGCAGCCGCTCTATCACTACAAGAAGCGCCTGCGCGCCAACCTTACGAACCGCTTCGACAAGAACTATTATTCCGAGCATCGCATGCGCATCGAGGCGCTTTATTACCAGCAGGTTCGCTGGGGGCTCGACAGCGCGGAGACCCGCTCCCGTCTGGGTTCGCTCTACGGACGCTACATCATCTCGGCGCTCGAGCGCAACTGCGACAAGCGTGCCGAGATGTCCCATGCCGACCGCGTGGCCTGGTGCCGGGCGCTCGCGGACGATTCGCTCTTCACGACGCTCGTGCAGGGCGCCCACTCCCGGGGAGGCGTCGCGCTAGAGGCGTGCCTTGCCCTCATCAAGACCGGCCGCCCCGCGCCCATGCTCGTCCTGGGCAGGCTCGTGCATGTGGTACGCTCACGCTTGGGTTCGCTGTACGCAAAACTGAAGAGGCAAAGGTAAACCACATGGCTAAGGTGCTTTCCATCGTCGTTCCGTCGTACAACGTCGAGACGTATCTAGAGCGTGGGCTGCGTTCCCTGTGCGATGAGCGCTTGGCCGATGCGCTTGAGGTCATCGTCGTCGACGACGGTTCCACCGACGCCACGCCCGCGATCGCGCAGCGCTACGTGGACCGTGAGCCGCGCATCTTCAAGCTCGTCTCCAAGGAGAACGGCGGGCACGGTTCCACCATCAATACCGGGCTCGCCGTCGCGACCGGCACGTATTTCCGCGTCGTGGACGGCGACGATTGGGTGGATACCGAGGGGCTCGTGCGCCTGATCGAGCAGCTCCGCTCGCTCGATGCGGATCTGGTCGTCGACGAGAAGCGCGAGGTCGACATGAAGACCGGCGCAAGTAAGCTGTTCCCGCTGGTAGCAGGGACGGTCACCGGCCAGGTGCTGCCGTTCTCGACCGTATGCCGCGACCCCGCGATCTCGTCCCAGATCATGATTCACACGCTCACCGTGCGCACGCAGCTCATGCGCGACGCGAGCGTGCGCCTGCTCGAGCACACGTTCTACGAGGATTACGAGTACGTGGTGAAGGCTTCCGTCCCGGCGGAGAGTATCGTGTTCCTCGACCTCGAGGTCTACCAGTACCTCGTGGGCAACGCGAACCAGAGCGTGAGCCATGCGAACTACGTGAAGCGCTGGGACGACCACGAGCGCGTCGTGCTCGAGCTCCTGCGCTACCTGCGCGCATGTCGTGCCCATGCAGACGACTTCACGTCCGAGTCGCTTGCCTACCTCGCATACAAGGTGCACCTCATCATCGACACGCACTACAACATCGCCCTGCTCTTCGACGATGACCGCCGCCGCGGCCGCGCCCGAGCCCGGGCGTTCCGCGCCGAGCTCAAGCGAATCGACGAGGAGCAGTGGTGCTGGGGCAACCGGCGCTACCGGCAGGCGCTGGTGCTTAACCGGCTCGGCATCGGATACGATACCGTCGGTCGGCTGCACGGACGCCGGCACGTGTAGGGGTATTGCGTAGGCGGCGTGCGCGCGCCCGCGTTCCGATACAATGACGTTTTGAGATATATGGCACCGGGCTACAGGAAGGGGGAGAGATGCCGTCGCGAGGCCGTATAGCGGTGTTCAGCATCGATGCGAAGCTCGGAGACGAGGTCAGGGGCGCGACGCGCTACACCTTCCTTGCCCAGTTGCTGCACGAGCACGGCTACGAGGTCGACTTCATCACCTCGCGCTTCCAGCATTGGGATAAACGCCATCGCGACGCATCCTTCGACCCCGCGACCGACGCCTACGCCGTCCGTTTCATCGACGAGCCGGGCTACCCCGCGAACATGTGCCCCCAGCGCATCTGGTCGCACCGCATCGCCGCGAAGAACCTCACGGCGTACTTCGAGCAGCACCACGATTACGACCTCATCTACTGCCAGATCCCGCCCAACGACGCGACGCTCGCGGCGGGGCGAGCCGCCAAGCGCTACGGGATCCCGTTCGTGATCGACGTGAACGATCTCTGGCCGGAGGCGTTCCGCGTGGCGCTGGACGTCCCCGTGCTGTCGGACGTGCTCTTCGCTCCGTTTTACCGGCAGGCGAAGCAGGCCTATGCCCTGGCAGACGCTGTGGTGGGCACCTCCGATGAGTACGCGTCGCGCGCGTTCAAGGATCGCGGCCAGGACATCCCGAAGGTCGTCGTCTACGTTGGCAACGACATCGACGAATTTGACGAAGGTGCCCGGGAGTTCGCCGGCCAGATCGAAAAGCCCGCCGGCGAGCTCTGGGTGACTTACGCCGGCACGCTGAGCGCCTGCTACGACATCGACACGCTCATCCGCGCGATGGCGGAGGTGCAGCGCACGCACCCCGAGGCCAAGCTGAAACTGCTGGGCGATGGGGGAGAGCGAGCGCACCTCTTCGAGGCCGCGTCCGAGACCGGGTGCGATGTCGAGTTTTTGGGGTATCAGCCCTACCGGAAGATGGCGGCGTACCTCTGTGCCTCGGACATCCTGGTGAACTCGCTGGTGGGCAAGGCGGCGCAGAGCATCGTGACCAAGATTGGCGACTATCTCGCCGCGGGGAAGCCCCTCATCAACGCCGCAGTGGGCGCGGAGTTCCGCCACAAGGTCGAGGAGGACGGCTTCGGCGTCAACGTCCAGCCGGGCGACGCCTCGGCGCTGTCCGCCGCGCTCGTGCGCCTCATCGAGGACGCCGCGGCGCGCGAGCGCATGGGGAAGCGGGCGCGGGGCATCGCCGAGCAGCAGTTCGCGCGCAGGGTG
Organism: Enorma timonensis; assembly: GCF_000321165.1. Taxonomy (NCBI): domain Bacteria; kingdom Bacillati; phylum Actinomycetota; class Coriobacteriia; order Coriobacteriales; family Coriobacteriaceae; genus Enorma; species Enorma timonensis. Next base: position 9,883 of record NZ_CAPF01000022.1, on the reverse strand, counting down.
GCGTACCAATCGACGGTGCAGCTCATCGACGATCTGGTGCGCGAGGGCAAGCATGGCAGATGAAATGTGTTGCCTGGTGCGTGCGCGGCGCTGCGCGAAGCAAAACAGGTATGATTATCCGATGTCTGAACCGACAGATTAGGTAGGGGAGCGATCGTGGCAGATAGCTCAGCGAATCATTCGAATTACGTCTCGGGCACGTTCTCGAAGGACGGCTTCATTCTTCGCCAGCTGGTTTCGACCGATTTCAAGCTCAAGTATCGCCGCAGCATCTTGGGTGTGGTGTGGAGCGTGCTCAACCCGCTGCTCATGATGATCGTCATGAGCGTCGTGTTCTCGTACATGTTCCGATACAACATCGAGAACTACCCGCTCTACCTCATCATCGGCAACATCACCTTCGCCTTCATGAGCGATTCCACGAATCAGGGCATGACCTCGATCATCAACGCCTCCTCGCTGCTGAAGAAGATCAAGGTCGACCGCTTCCTCTTCCCGGTGCAGAAGGTGCTCTTCGCGTTGGTGAACTTCGCCTTCTCGTTCGTCGCCGTCCTGGCGGTCATGCTGTGGTTCCGCGTGGTACCCACCTGGCATTTCATCTTGCTGCCCGTCTGCCTCCTGCTGCTCGTGGTGTTCTGCAGCGGGCTGGGTCTGCTGCTATCGGCCGCCGCGGTGTTCTTCCGCGACGTCATGCACCTGTGGGGCGTGGTCATCACCGCTTGGAACTACCTCACCCCGGTGTTCTGGGATGCGCAGATGCTCGTCGACAACCACGCGCCCTGGTTCGTGCTCGCGGTCGTCCGGCTGAACCCCATGTACAACTACATCCAGTTCATGCGCGACATCGTGCTGTGGCAGACGGTTCCGTCCTTCGAGACGGTCGCGCTCTGCGTGGTGTGGGCGGTTGTGATGATCGCGATCGGCATCTTCGTGTTCAAGAAGACCGAGCACAAGTTCATCCTCTACATCTAGGGCGGGGCCATGTCTGAGCAGATTGCGACAAACGAGCAGGAATATGCCATCGAGGTCAAAGATGTGACCATGGTGTTCAACATGGCGAGCGCCAAGTTGAACAGCCTGAAGGAGTACTTCATCGCGCTTGCGCGCCGCGAGCTCTTCTTCAAGGAATTCAAGGCGCTGAAGAACGTGAGCTTCAACGTGCCGAAGGGTTCCGTCGTCGGCTTGGTCGGCACGAACGGCTCGGGCAAATCGACCATGCTCAAGATCATCGCCGGGGTGCTCGAGCCCACCGAGGGCGAGTGCGTCGTGCGCGGGAACATCGCGCCCCTCATCGAGCTCGGCGCCGGCTTCGACATCGAGCTCACCGCGCGCGAGAACATCTACCTCAACGGTGCGCTCCTGGGATACACGAAGACGTTCATCGACGAGCACATCGACGACATCATCGATTTCGCCGAGCTGCACGACTTCATGGACATGCCGCTCAAGAACTACTCAAGCGGTATGGTGGCGCGCATCGCGTTCGCCATCGCGACGGTGACCGAGCCGGATATCCTGATCGTCGACGAGACACTTTCGGTGGGCGACGTGTTCTTCCAGGAGAAGTGCATGAACCGCATCCGGAGCTTCATCGACACCGGCAAGGTCACGGTGCTCTTCGTGAGCCACGACATCAACCAGGTTGAGAACCTGTGCCAGACCGCCGTGTGGATCGAGAAGGGCGTCAAGCGCATGGAGGGCCCCGTCGCCGAGGTCTGCGAGGCATACCGCAACCAGTAGTGGGGTGTAGCTGCTCCTGAGCTAGTCGCTCGCCTCGTCTCTCGCCTGCCCGCGGATATACTCTTTGAATCCGGGCAGGGCAAAACGGAACGCGCCGCCAGGTGTCTCCTCGATAATGCCCTGTTCGATGAGGCGCTTTTTGTAGACCGTGATATGACTTGAAGGTTTCTGCAGCCTCTGCATCAAATCGGAGCGTTTCGACTGCGCTTCATCTTCGGACATGGCGATGAGGAATGCCTTGTCATGTTCGGAGAGCTCCGAATACGTTGCGTCAAAGATGCGCGTCGCAAGCTCTTCGCGGGCGAGTTTCGCGCCTTGCTGCACATGTTCAAGCGAGATGGCTCCATGGTCGCTTGACGCATTCCATGAGCGATAGCCAACGAGCTGAAAGAGATAGGGAAAGCCCTCGATCGCGTCCGCTGCGTACGCAAGCGCCCCATCGTCGATCGTCTTGCCGCCGCTCTCAACGGTGAGGCGAAACGCCTCCACCACTTCATACCGAGGGATGGAGCCAAGCTGATAGCGCGCAGCGCGGCGGAGAAACGAGGTTGAATCTCCGGAGACGAGGGAATTGATGCGGTGGGGAAGGCCGGCCATGAAGAGGGCCACCTTTCGGTCTTCACGCACAAAGTGCTGGTATGTGGTGACGAGGCGCTCCATCGCCTCAAGGTCCGGATCGACCTCGTCAACGGTGATGAGCAGGCCGCAGTGCATCTCGCTGAGCTTTTCGAGCAGGTCACTCATTGTGATACGCCACGTTTCTGGTCGGTGATTTTCCTTAGACCACGAGATTCCCCCAATGCCAGCGATGTTCAAACCGGTAATGGTGCGTTGGTCCTCCTTGTAGATGAGGTGTTGCGCCGCGCGCTCTGCCTGTGCTCGGATTTCTTCGAGCATGTCATTCGAGGCGGTGACATCGGCGCAGATCCATCCGGATGCTTCGGCGATGCGGCCGAGGTGCGTGAGGAGTGCGGTCTTGCCCGTCCCGCGCGCTCCCACGAATAACGTGCACCGGTCTGGATTGTTGTCCGGATCTTGGAATACCGAGCTGATTTCGTCGATGATTGATTCACGGCCGGCGAAATAGGGGGGGACTTTGCCGAATATGGGGGTGAAGGGGTTTGACGGTTTGAGGATCGAGGTATCTGATGCCTGCATGCTTCGCTCCTTCGATGCTTTTATTTATTTTAGCAGCTTTTAACTTTTTTAGCATCTTTTATTTCTTTTAACGGTTTTAGTATACCCGCATCAGCAATAGCATAATTATGCTCGCAAGGTGTTGCATCATGGGAGCGGACGCCCATAACGAATGCGACCCGGATGCTGCCATCCGGGTCGCGCTCATGTGCGGTTGGTGCGCCCAGGGGGATTCGAACCCTCGACCTTGAGATTAGAAGTCTCCTGCTCTATCCAGCTGAGCTATGGGCGCATGTGACGGACTATGCTGCCGTGCCCCCGATTATAGACGAACCCCGCCGCGCCCGCACTTAAACATGAACGTGAACGGGCTCGTTGTTCTCGTTCGACCAGAAGAAGCTCCGGTATCCGCCGACAAGAAACAGGCTAGGCAACCTTCAGCCCTCCGTTTGACGCGTAGCGATACAGGAGGTGGGCGTTGTCGCGCAGGAACTCTTCGAACCGTTCGACTTCCGCGTCTGAGAACGCGCCCTCCCACGCGGTCCATGTATACGAGGGCAGCTCGCAGCGAGCGGAGTCGAACCCGTGCTCGTTCGGGCGCTCAAAATGGACAAGCACCTTGTCGAGGCCATCCTCGTGCAGGATCTGGGAATGGACGACTTCCGTCCCGTCTTCGAGGGTCATATACGGGTACATCACGGGAATCACCTTCTTGGCGCGTGCGTGAGCTGCATATCTCGGAACCGCTTATAGTTTACTTCGACGAGGCTTGTGCGACGGTTGCGGTGTAAGGCGTGTTTCCCCTAACTTTGCTTGTCGGCTTTCGTGAAAATGGGTACGATATATAGCGATGGGCCCGGGAATGACCTCTGCACGCAAGTCACCGGGCCTCAATCATATCTATTGGAGGTGTTCGATGGCATTCGCGTCCGAACAGTCTCTTCTCCATCAAGGCGACAACATTTCGGACTGCTCGACTAGGGCATGGGCGGAACGCTGGCTTTCGTCCGAGCGCCTTGCACCCTATCTTGCGGATTGCGAGGGCGACATCGATCGTGCACTTGCGCTCTATGAATGGAACGTTGCGCTCGGGCAAGTGCTCATGCGCGATATCTCCCACTTTGAGGTTGCGCTGCGCAACGCCTACGACAGGGTGATGTGTGAGGGCTGGCATGGTGATGCGCACTGGTTGCTGGACGACGCATCGCCTGCGCGCAGGCCTGTTATGCGGAGGTCGAAGCGCGGAGAACTCGACGCGAACCGGATTAACCGGAAGGCGATCGACGCGGTGATCGGGCGACTGCCAAGTGGCGCAACGTCCGGTTCGGTTGTATCTAACCTTACGCTGGGGTTTTGGGTTCATCTCTCGGATCGTTCCCGTGAAGCGGTTATCTGGAGAACCTTCCTCTATCGAGCATGGCCGAAGGGGACTAATCGCCGGAATCTTCAGCCGCGCCTGGACGGTATTCTTCGCGTGCGCAACCGGGTTGCTCACGCTGAGCGCCTGTTTGATCCACAAAATGGAAGGCCATCGCCGCTCGCTGCGGATGAAGATGCCGTTGCATTATTGCGCGCTCTTTGTCCGGAGGCCGCAGAGCGGTTGTATGGCGACGAGCCGACCCCTGTGGAACGGTTCCGCGAAGAGCACCCTGCTCCCGCCAAGGTGAGGCTATAAATAATGAGCCTGTAGTTGGTTCGTGTGGAGGGGGCGAGATGAATAGCGTTTCGTCAGCGGCTGCGACCAGGCATCTCGAACCGTATCCTATGTATGATTCCGGCATCGTACCTCGATACCGCCCCTCCACGCGGCCGCGGAGCGGCACCTCCGTTGCCGCATTCACTCCGCCCTCCGCCCGCTATGTTTCCGTCTCGTCCAAACACCTGCCATCATTCGTATTCTGTTACTTTTAGCACACGATTGAGGTACACTAAGCCTGTCGTATGTCAGCCTCGCGACGGGTCGGCCGTCGCTGGCGTGTAGAACAGAAGGAGACAAGCTATGGTTTCTGAGAAGGTCACCCTTATCAATCCCCAGGGTCTTCACATGCGTCCCGCGGGTCTGTTCGCGTCCACCATGGGCAAGTTCGCCTGCGACGTGACCGTCGTCACCCCCGAGAAGGAGGTCAACGGCAAGTCCCCCATGGCGCTCATGGCCGCCGGCATCCCCTGCGGCACCGAGGTCGAGATCCGCTGCGACGGTGCCGATGAGGCTGACGCCCTCACCACCGCCATCGACCTCATCAAGAGCGGCCTCGGCGAGTAGCACACTGCCCCGCCTGGCGTCGTGAGCAAGTAGTTCATCAGGTGAGCGCAGGTGCCTTTTGCGGGTGCCTGCGCTTTTTTGAGCTGCCCCTTGGCAGCAATGCACGGAGAGAGGACACGCAATGTTCGAGGGAGTCAACGCATCCGAGGGCATCGGCATCGGTACCGTCGTCGTGGCGGTCGAGCCCGATCTGACGTTCGAGCCGGTCACGATCCCCGAGGATCAGCGCACCGCCGAGCGTGAGCGCTATCAGTTCGCCCTGGGCGCCTTCTGCAAGAAGACCGAGGCCCAGGCCGAGCGCATGAAGGAGACCGTGGGCGAGAACGAGGCCGAGATCATGGTCGGCCATATCGCCATGGCGAAGGACCCCGGCCTCACGGATCAGATCAACAACCTCATCGATAGCGGCGTCTGCGCCGAGCAGGCCCTCGTCGAGGCGAGCACCATGTTCGAGAACATGTTCCTCGCCATGGATGACGAGATGTTCCGCCTGCGCGCGTCCGATATCGCCGACATCCGCACCGGCCTTCTGTGCGAGCTGCTCGGCAAGGAGGTCGTCGACCTCTCCACGCTCCCGCCCGAGTCCGTCATCGTGGTGCACGACCTCACCCCGTCCATGACCGCGACCATCGACAAGGACAACGTCGCCGGCATCGTGACCGAGGTCGGCGGCCGTACCTCGCACTCCGCGATCATCGCCCGCGCCCTCGAGATCCCGGCCGTCCTCTCCGTGGTGAACAGCTGCGCCGCCATGCGCCCCGGCGCCCGCGCCATCGTCGACGGCACGCATGGCCAGGTCATCCTCGACCCCGATGAGGCCACGCTCGCCGACTACACCGCCAAGGCCGAGACCATGGCGGCCGAGAAGGCCGCGCTCGAGGCCTTCCGCGGCAAGGAGACCACCACGGCCGACGGCGTGCACAAGGTGCTCGCCGTGAACATCGGCGGTCCGGGCGACGTTCCCGCCGCGCTCGAGCACGACGGCGAGGCCATCGGTCTCTTCCGTACCGAGTTCCTCTTCATGGACGCCACCTCGCTGCCCACCGAGGAGGAGCAGTTCCAGGCCTACCAGAACGTGGCGCTCGCCCTCAAGGGCGCCCCGGTGATCATCCGCACGCTCGACGTGGGCGGCGACAAGGAGATCCCGTACCTGAAGCTCCAGAAGGAGGACAACCCCTTCATGGGCTACCGCGCCGTGCGCTACTGCCTCGATAACCCCGATGAGTACAAGGTCCAGCTCCGCGCGCTCCTGCGTGCGAGCGCGTTCGGCGACATCAAGATCATGGTGCCGCTCGTTACCTGCATGGAGGAGCTCCGCCAGGTGAAGGCGCTCGTGGAGGAGTGCAAGGCCGAGCTCGACGCCGAGGGCGTGGACTACAACAAGGACATCGAGGTCGGCGTCATGATGGAGACGGCCGCCGCCGCCAACATCGCCGACCTGCTCGCCGACGAGGCCGCGTTCTTCTCCATCGGCACGAACGACCTCACCGGCTACACCATGGCCTCCGACCGCGGCAACGACAAGGTGGCCTACCTCTACAGCTGGTACTACCCGGCGGTGCTGCGCGCCATCAAGAAGATCATCGTGAGCGGTGTCGAGAAGGGCATCATGGTGGGCATGTGCGGCGAGGCCGCGGCCGACCCGCTGCTCACGCCGCTGCTCATCAGCTGGGGCATGGAGGAGTTCTCCGTCTCCGCCCCGAGCGTCCTGCGCACGCGCAAGACCATCTCGCAGTGGACGAAGGCCGACGCCGACGCCCTCGAGGAGAAGGTCATGCAGCTCAAGACCGCCGAAGAGGTCAAGGCTGCGCTCGAGGAGGCCGCGCGCAAGTAGGCGTTCAGCGCATTTCGCGACCGGGGCGCGGACAGGTTGTTCGGCCCGCGCCCCGGTTCTGAGCGAGGGCATTTCCTTTGTTAGCGAATGGAAAGCTCTCGCAACTTCGCTTGCATTCGCTGCACGGCGCGTCTATCCTTTGCGCCGTGCAGTTTTCTTGTGAAAGGAAGGTGGCTGTTCATGTTCTACACGCTCACCGCTAATCCCGCCGTCGACATGACCGTGTCCTGCCCTTCGCTCGTCCCGAACGAGAACGTCCGCTCGATGTCCGCGAGCTACACCGCCAACGGCAAGGGCCTCGACGTGTCGTTCGCCCTCAAGAAGTTCGGCGTCGACTCGGTGGCGCTCGGCTTCTTCGCGGGCTTTACCGGCAAGTACGTGGTCGATGAGACCATGAACTCCGGCTGCCTGTGCCGCCCCGTCTGGATCGACGGCGTCACGCGCATCAACTCCTACTTCAACGACGGCGAGAACGAGTACGGCATCCTGAACCCCGGTCCCGTGCTCACGCCCCAGGGCGAGCAGGAGCTCTACAAGATCCTCGACACCACGGGCGACCTCGAGTGCCTCATCGTCTCCGGCTCGCTGCCGCGCAAGGCCTCGAAGGACTTCCTCGACCAGGTCGTGAAGCACGCCCAGGATCGTGGCGCCGACGTGGTGCTCGACCTCTCGAGCGATAAGCTCAAGACGCTCTGCGCCACGCACCCGCTGCTCATCAAGCCGAACCACCACGAGATGCGCGAGATCTTCGGTGTGCAGATCGACACCGACGACGATGCCCGCCGCGCGCTCGCGCTCGCGCATGAGGCCGGCGTGCAGAACGTGCTGCTCACCATGGGCAGCCGCGGCAGCGCCTACTTCTCGAACGGCGAGGACATCTGGTACGCGAAGCGCGACTTCAACATCAAGCTCGTGTCCTCCGTGTGCGCCGGCGACTGCACGCTCGCCGCGTTCCTGCTCAAGTGGTACCACGACCGCGACAACGTCGAGGAGGCCATGAAGCTCGCCATGGCGACGGGCGCCAACGTGGCCGAGAGCGTCGGCCTGGGCGACTTCGCGCACGTCGACGAGTACAGCAAGCGCGTCACGGTGCGCAAGCTCTAGTTCCGCTGGGTAGCCTCGGCTCAATGCCGAAGACGGGCGCCGCGCTCCTCGATTCGGGGGCGCGGCGCTTTTTTGCTGTCGCTGTGCGCCCAATGAGGGTATGCTAGCGGGGTCGATATGTACGTTCGAGCAAGGAAGGGAACCAGCTCCTATGGATCAACGTGTTTCTCTGACGCCTGAGTTCACCGCCGATTGCCGCGAGGCGCTCGAGGCGGATGTTTGCGCCCGCATCGCCCGCAACGCCGTGACCTCCTCTGGCGTGCGCGCCGCAGCCCGCGACGCCGAGGTGGCGGCGCTTGCCACCACGACGTTCGACATTCAGCTCGAGCAGGGCGAGATCACCGATCAGAAGCGCTCGGGCCGCTGCTGGATGTTCGCGAGCCTGAACACCATGCGCTACCGCATCATGAAGAAGCTCGGCATCAAGACCTTCGAGCTCTCCCAGGCCTACCCGCTCTTCTGGGACAAGTACGAGCGCGCGAACTGGTTCTTCGAGAACATCATCGCCACGGCGGGGGAGGAGCTCACCTCGCGCGAGGTGGCCTACCTGCTCGCCGATCCGCTCTGCGACGGCGGCCAGTGGGACATGTTCCGCTCGCTCGTGAAGAAGTACGGCGTCGTGCCGAAGGAGGCCATGCCGGAGACCGTCTGCTCGAGCAACACGGGCGACATGAACAAGTACCTCACGCGCTACCTGCGCGCGGGCGCCAAGCGGCTGCGCGACGCCCTCGCCGCCGCCGCGACCGCCGACGAGGCGCGAGCGGTGAAGCAGGAGCTCATGGAGGGCGTCTACCGCATGCTCGCCATCTGCCTGGGCGAGCCGCCGGCGAGCTTCGAGGTGCGCATCCGCGACGAGAAGAACGAGCTCAAGGCGAGCGGCACCTACACGCCCCAGCAGTTCTTCGCGGAGTTCGTCGACATGAACCTCGACGACTACGTCTCCATCATCAGCGCGCCCACGGCCGATAAGCCCTACCTGCGCTCGTACACGGTCAAGTACCTGGGCAACGTGGTCGAGGACGGCACGGTGCGCTACGTGAACCTGCCCATCGACGCGCTCAAGCGCGTGGCGGTGGCTCAGCTGAAGGACGGGCTGCCCGTGTGGTTCGGCTCCGACGTGGACCAGGGCTTCCTCTCCGCCGACGGCGTGCTCGACCCCGCGGCGCTCGACGTGGATACGCTCTTCGGCCTGCCGATCGAGACGGGGCTCGACAAGGCCGCCCGCCTGGACTACGGCGAGTCCGTCATGACGCACGCCATGACGCTGCAGGGCGTGAACCTGAACGAGGCCGGCGTGCCCACGCGCTGGCGCATCGAGAACAGCTGGAGCGACGAGCACGGCAAGAAGGGCTACGACGTCGCGTCCGATGCCTGGTTCGACGAGTACGTCTACCAGGTCGTCGTCGATAAGAAGTACCTCACGGACGAGGAGCTGGCGGCCTATGAGGCCGAGCCCACCGTGCTCGCGCCGTGGGATCCGATGGGCACGCTCGCCTGCTAGCACGGGCGTGGCCGGCGGCCCGGACGCATGCCTGGCTGCCATCTTGCAGGTTGTGGAGGCGGCTGGCCGGCGCGGGTGCCAGGTCGCCGCGAGAGGTAAGGAGGCGCGCGATGGATGCGAAGCTCGAGCAGGCAGCCGGGGCCGCCTCCGTGCCGGCGCCCGCGCTGAACGGAACCCGTCCGAGCGCGGGCGCGCTCGCCGCGCTCGCCGCCCTCGAGGGCGCCGGGCTCGAGGCGTGGATCGTGGGCGGTTGGGTGCGCGACGCGCTCCTCGGCGCGCCGAGCCACGACGTCGACATCTGCTG
>NZ_CAPF01000023.1:0-3888 GCF_000321165.1 Enorma timonensis | reverse complement strand
GGCCGCGCCCGCCTCGCCCGCGCCCGGGGCGAGCGTGATCGTGCTTCCCGCGAGGAAGCCCAGGTAGGCGCGGGCGTCCGCCCCGATGCCCGTCTCGAAGGCCGCCGCGACGTCGCCTGCGGCCTCCTCAAGTGCCGCGCGGCGCTGGTAGCGCGAGAGCGCGGGGGTGTCGAGGTCGGCGACGTCCTCGTGGGCGCGCTGCGCCGCACGCACGCATGCGCGGTCATCGGAGCCCTGCGCCCCGCCGCGCGCCGCATCGAGCCGCTCCTGCAGACCGGCCACCGCCGCCTCGAAGCTATCGGTGGTGTCGAGCAGCGCGTCCTCGGCTTCCACCGACGCACCGTCCATGCGCTCGAGCCCCTCGGGGACCTCGATCTCGGTATCGTTCATGCGCAGCCACCGCCACGTGGGCGCCGGCATCGCGCTCATATGCTGCATCGTGAGTGCATCCATCAGCATTCACTCCAAACATGACTTGCGGAAACCCGCTTCGGATGGCTGGACAAGCGATGGCTGGACAAGCCTGTCCCCAAATGAAGCAAAAAGTAACGTTTTGAACCCGTCCCTACATGACACATCAGCCGATGGCACCTTCCATCTCGAGCTTGATGAGGTTGTTCATCTCCACGGCGTACTCGAGCGGCAGCTCCTTGGCCACGGGGTTCGCGAAGCCGTTCACGATCATCGCGCGCGCCTCCTCCTCGGAGATGCCGCGGCTCATGAGGTAGAAGATCTTGTCGTCGCCGATACGCCCGATCGTGGCCTCGTGCCCGATGTCGACGTTCTTCGCCCGCACGTCCATGGCGGGGATGGTGTCGGAGCGGCTCTCGTCGTCGAGCATGAGCGACTGGCAGCTCACGCTCACGCGCGCGCCCTCGGCCTTCGGCGTCACCACCACGGAGCTGCGGAACGTCTGGATGCCGCCGCCCTTGGAGATGCCCTTCGTCTCGACGGTCGCGCTCGTGTTCGGCGCGTTCAGCACCACCTTGCAGCCGGTGTCGAGGTTCTGGCCGGCGCCGGCGAAGGTGATGCCCGTAAAGCTCGAGCGGCTCTTGCGGCCGTTCAGCACGCTCATGGGGTAGAGGTAGCCCACGTGGCTGCCGAACGAGCCGCTGATCCACTCGATCTCGCCCTCGTCGTCCACCCGCGCGCGCTTGGTGTTGAGGTTGTACATGTTCTTCGACCAGTTCTCGATGGTCGAGTAGCGCAGGTGCGCGCGCTTGCCCACGAAGAGCTCCACGGCGCCCGCGTGTAGGTTCGCCACGTTGTACTTCGGTGCGGAGCAGCCCTCGATGAAGTGCAGGTCCGCGTCGTCCTCGACGATGATGAGCGTGTGCTCGAACTGGCCCGCGCCCTTGGCGTTGAGGCGGAAGTAGCTCTGCAGCGGGAAGTCGAGCTTCACGCCGGCCGGCACGTAGACGAAGGAGCCGCCGCTCCACACCGCGCCGTGGAGCGCGGCGAACTTGTGGTCCGTGGGCGGGATGAGCGTCATGAACTTCTCGCGGATGAGCGCCTCCCACTTGGGCTCGTGGAGCGCCTCCTCGATGCCGGAGTAGACGATGCCCATCTTGGCGGCCGTGTCCTGCATGTTGTGGTACACGAGCTCCGAGTCGTACTGCGCGCCCACGCCGGCCAGGTAGCTGCGCTCGGCCTCGGGGATGCCCAGGCGCTCGAAGGTGTTCTTGATGTCGTCGGGCACCTCGTCCCACGTGGCCTGCTGGTCGGTGTTGGGCTTCACGTAGGTGACGATGTTGTCCATGTCGAGGCCAGCGATGCTGGGGCCCCAGGTGGGGTTCGGCATGCGCTGGTAGGTCTCGAGCGATTTCAGGCGGAAGTCGAGCATCCATGCGGGCTCGTCCTTGCGCTCGGAGATCTCGCGCACGATCTCGGGCGTGAGGCCGGCGTCGAGCTTCTCGAAGCCCTGCTCGCTATCGGTTATGTCGTAGATGGTGCGGTCGATGTCCGCGACCTCGGTACGCTGCTTGGCCACGGCTGCCCCCTAGCGCTCGACGACGGGCGAGAGGTCCGCGGGGTCGAGCTCGCCGGAGGCCTCGCCGGCTGCGCCCGCGCCCTCCGCCGCGTTCGCCTCGGTCGCCATGGCCTCGAAGCGCTCGAAGCCGTGCTCGTCGATCCAGTCGATGAGTGAGGCGTCCGCATCGTGCACGAGCCGTCCGCCCACCATCACGTGCACGCGGTCCACGTCGAGGTGCTCCAGGATGCGCGTGTTGTGCGTGATGATGAGGAGCGTGCCGTCCGTGCGCTTGCGGTAGAGGTCCATGCCGCGGCTCACCACGCCGAGCGCGTCCACGTCGAGGCCGGAGTCGGTCTCGTCCAGGATGGCGAGCTTCGGCTGGAGCAGCAGCAGCTGGAGCATCTCGACCTTCTTCTTCTCGCCGCCCGAAAAGCCCACGCCCAGCTCGCGGTTGAGGTACTCGACGGGCATGTCGAGCTCGGCGCAGAGCTCCTTCATGCGGCGGCGGAACTCCTTGCCGCGCATCTTGAGGCCCGGGCGGCCGGCGAGGGTCGCGCGCAAAAAGCTCGAGAGCGGTACGCCGGGGATCTCGACCGGCGCCTGGAAGGAGAGGAAGATGCCGGCGCGCGAGCGCTTGTCCGTGCTGAGGTCGGTGATGTCCTCGCCGTCGAAGCGGATGCTGCCGGAGGTTTGCGTGTAGGCGAGGTCGCCCATGATGACATGGCCGAGCGTCGACTTGCCCGCGCCGTTGGGGCCCATGAGGACGTGCGTCTCGCCGGCGGGGATCGCGAGGTCGATGCCGTGGAGGATGGTCTTCTCGTCGACCGAGGCGCTCAGGCCTTCGACGGAGAGGAGGGGGGTTGCGGACATTGCTGCTCCTTGCGTTCGGGCGCGGCTGTGTGGTTGTCGTGCCGCGCACATAATCCTAGGAATTATCTCGGATTAACGATAAGATGAATACCCGTGAAGTCAAGGTATAATCCGACTAATCCACTAGGATTTCAGCGCATGCATGGTGCGCGCCCCGGCTTCGCGTGCATACTTGTCAGTTTTCGTCATGAGGCGCCCCCTCGGGCATCCTTCCCGCGAAGAATTGACGGTTTTATGCGTGAAGCCGGGGCGGGCGGACGGCGTGGCGCTGCCGGTACCGGAGCCGGGTGTCGCGGCGCGGCGTTGCCGGTACCGGAGCCGGGTGCCGCGTCGCGGCGCGAACGGCGATGAGAGGGAGGTTCGCGTGCTCATCTCTTCCAAAGGGCGCTATGCGCTGCGCCTCATGATCTACATCGCGGCCTTCGGTGACGCCGAGGGCAAGATCGCCCTGCGCGAGGTCGCCGCGCGCGAGGACATCTCGCTCAAGTACCTCGAGCAGCTCGTGCGTCCGCTCATGCAGGCGGGGCTCTTGCGCGGCGTGCGCGGCAAGGGTGGCGGGTATGTGCTCGCCAAGCCGGCGGACGAGATCCGCGCGGGCGACATCCTGCGCGCCGCGGAGGGCACGACGACGCCTGTCGCATGCGAGGGGCTCGACGGGGCGTGCCAGCGCGCCGGGCTGTGCTCCACCGTCAAGTTCTGGACCGGGCTCGACGCGGTGATCGAGGAATACGTCGACGGTGTGACGCTCGCCGATCTTGCCCGCGTGCCTGAGATCGACCTGGGGGTAGAGCTCTAGGGGCGCTGCCCGCGGCGTGCGCCGCGAAATTGTCCCAAATGTTTCGTTATTAGCGGGAGCGGGGCGCGCGCCACGGCCTGGTGCACGCTCCTTTTGCGCTCTCGGGGGCTCCGCAAACCCAAAATGAGCGAAACGAGCGGTTTATAGGGGGTAGGCATAGTAGCCGGGAAATCGGCAACCCTGCTACCTGCGCTTTCGTTGGCGTGCATCCCCGTGCTACTTCAGGAGGTGCCCGTAAAACGCTCGTTTC
>NZ_CAPF01000024.1:0-6647 GCF_000321165.1 Enorma timonensis | reverse complement strand
CGCCCTCGACATCCTCGCCGAGCCCGAGGAGCCCGTGCACCCCGCGCCGGCGACGACCGCGGCCACCGCCCGCCGCGCGAGCGCCATCGCCGAGGGCAAGCGTGCGAACCGCATGCACGAGCACGTGAACGAGCTCATTGAACAGGAGCTCGGCCAGGTCGCCTCGCCCGCCGTGCAGCACTCGAGCCGCGAGTACCTGCGCGTCATCCAGGGCGGCACCGCGTCCATGCCGGCGCTCCAGGCCGAGGCGTAGAGCCGGATGCCGGTGCGAACGCCTGCGCGCGCGGGTTCCGTGCGCCTGCCCTGGCTCGTCGCCATGGCGGTCATGGTGCTCTTCATCTGGGGAAACTCGCTCGTCCCGGGGACGGAGAGCGGGGGACTCAGCCTCACGGTCGTCTCGACCATCCGCGACGCGCTCGATGCCCTCGGCATACCGAGCGCCTGGGTCACGAACTTCCTCGTGCGCAAGGCGGCGCACTTCACGGAGTACGCCGTGCTCGGCATCCTCGCCGCCCGCGCCTTCAACCTGCGGCGCGGCGCCCCGGCCGCCCGCATCCTCTTCGCATGCGCCGTGCTCGTCCTCGTCCCCTCGATCGACGAGACCATCCAGCTCTTCGTTGCCGGCAGGTCGGGACAGGTCACCGATGTGCTGCTCGATTGCTGCGGCGCCGCGACCGGTGCCGCCCTGGCCGCGCTCCTCTCCTCCTCCCGCCGCTCGTGATAAAAAGGTGTCAGTCACCTTTTTATCACTTCCTCCTCGCCGCGCGACGTTCTTCCATGCCTGATAAAAAGGTGTCTGACACCTTTTTATCATCTCGGAGCCAGCGAGCGCATCGCTCCTCTGCACCCCATCCTCGCGAAGAAAAATGCCCCGTTCGCCGAAAACACTCTGGACAAATCGCGGTAGAATAAACGTGCATGTCAGCTCCGGCTGGCCAGCTTGCGTTGGCTCGATGGCTCGCCGGACAAGGCACTACAGAGAGGAGAGGCATGCAGTACTCAGCAGAAGTGGAGAACATGTGCCCCGTCGCCAAGGGCGCATACCACGGCCCTGCGCCCATCCCGGAGGAGGGCCAGTGGATCCAGGCCAAGGAGATCAAGGACATCTCCGGCCTCACGCACGGCGTCGGTTGGTGCGCGCCGCAGCAGGGCGCGTGCAAGCTCACGCTCAACATCAAGGAGGGCATCATCGAGGAGTGCCTCGTCGAGACCCTCGGCTGCTCGGGCATGACCCACTCCGCAGCCATGGCTTCCGAGATCCTTCCCGGTAAGACCATCCTCGAGGCCCTCAACACCGACCTCGTGTGCGACGCCATCAACGTCGCCATGCGCGAGCTGTTCCTCCAGATCGTGTACGGCCGCAGCCAGACCGCGTTCTCCGAGGGCGGCCTGCCCGTGGGCGCCTCCCTCGACGACCTCGGCAAGGGCCTGCGCTCGCAGATCGGCACCATGTTCGGCACGAAGGCAAAGGGTGCCCGCTACCTCGAGCTCTCGCAGGGCTACGTCACCCGCATGGCGCTCAACGACAAGAACGAGATCATCGCGTTCGAGTTCCTGAACCTCGGCAAGTTCACCGATGCCCTCAAGAAGGGCTCGACCCCCGAGGACGCCATCGCCGGCGCCATGGGCCACTACGGCCAGTGGGACGCCGCCGTCAAGTACATCGACCCGCGCACGGACGAGGAGACGCACACCGTCGAGTCCGTGTTCCCGGTCCACGAGTAGAAAGGGAGGGAAGAAACCATGGCTGTTAGCTTCGAAGGGTACGAGCGCCGCATCGATAAGATCAACGCGTGCCTCGCCGAGAACGGCATCTCCTCCCTCGAGGAGGCCGAGCAGATCTGCCTCGAGCAGGGCGTGAACCCCCGTCAGATCGTCGAGGGCGTCCAGTCCATCGCGTTCGAGAACGCCAAGTGGGCCTACACCCTCGGCTGCGCGCTCGCCATCAAGAAGGGCGCCAAGAGCGCGTCCGAGGCCGCCGCGATCATCGGCGAGGGCCTGCAGGCCTTCTGCGTCCCCGGCTCCGTCGCCGAGGACCGCAAGGTCGGCCTGGGCCACGGCAACCTGGGCGCCATGCTGCTCGGTGACGACACCGAGTGCTTCGCGTTCCTGGCCGGCCACGAGTCCTTCGCCGCCGCGGAGGGCGCCATCGGCATCGCGATGAACGCCAACAAGGCCCGCAAGAAGCCGCTGCGCGTCATCCTCAACGGCCTGGGCAAGGACGCCGCCCAGATCATCGCCCGCATCAACGGCTTCACCTACGTGAAGACGCAGTTCGACTACTTCACGGGCGAGCTCAAGATCGTCGAGACCATCCCGTATTCGGAGGGTCCGCGCTCCGAGGTCAACTGCTACGGTGCCGACGACGTCCGCGAGGGCGTGGCCATCATGTGGCACGAGAACGTCGACATCTCGATCACCGGCAACTCCACCAACCCCACGCGCTTCCAGCACCCCGTCGCGGGCACCTACAAGAAGGAGCGCCTCGAGGCCGGCAAGAAGTACTTCTCCGTGGCCTCCGGTGGCGGCACCGGCCGTACCCTGCACCCGGACAACATGGCTGCCGGCCCCGCCTCCTACGGCATGACCGACACCATGGGCCGCATGCACTCCGATGCCCAGTTCGCCGGCTCCTCCTCGGTGCCTGCGCACGTGGACATGATGGGCCTCATCGGCATGGGCAACAACCCCATGGTCGGTGCGACTGTCGCCTGCGCCGTCGCGGTGAACGCCGCTCTCAACGCGTAAAATAACCCCAGGGGTAATTTTACATAGGCATGTTGCCGCCGTCCGGTTCCGCGCCG
The DNA here is from genome assembly GCF_000321165.1 of Enorma timonensis. Classification (NCBI taxonomy): domain Bacteria; kingdom Bacillati; phylum Actinomycetota; class Coriobacteriia; order Coriobacteriales; family Coriobacteriaceae; genus Enorma; species Enorma timonensis. Next base: position 3,843 of record NZ_CAPF01000024.1, on the reverse strand, counting down.
GGCGGCGGTTTTTTTCATTCCGAATTTCAAAAAAAGATGAGATTTCCCCTTGCGCGAAAGGGCGTTCGCTGCAATAATAATCAAGCGCTTTGGCGCACGTGGAAACATGGTGGGTGTAGCCCAGTTGGCTAGAGCGCCGGGTTGTGGTCCCGGAGGTCCAGGGTTCGAGTCCCTGTACCCACCCCACATTGACAATTGGACCGGTAGCTCAGCTGGTAGAGCAGGGGACTCTTAATCCCAAGGTCCAGGGTTCGAACCCCTGCCGGTCCACCATTTGAAACACGAGCTCCTTCGGGAGCTTTTTTCTTACCCAGCCGATGTAAAATTACCCCAGGGGTTATTTTACATAGGAGGGGACTATGCCGAGCGCACCTCGTCGAATCGCGGAATCCGGGCTGTACCATGTCGTCGCGCGTGGGAACGGGAAGCAGGTCATCGTCACCGATGACCGGGATAGGGAAGCGTTCCTCGCGTATCTCGAACGGTTCATGCGCGAGGATGAGATCGCCGTCATCGCATGGTGCCTCATGGACAACCACGTGCACCTTATCGTGGAGGACACCGAGCAGCGCCTCCCACACGCCATGGGAGGCGTTCTGGGCGCGTATGCGAAGTATTTCAACCAGAAGACCGGGCATGTGGGCAGCGTGTTCCAGCCGCGGTTCTTCAGCGAGGCCATCGAGGGCGACGAGCACCTCATCGCCGCGGTGCGCTATGTGCACATCAACCCCGAGAAGGCCGGGATCTGCGAGGCCGCGCACTATCCGTGGAGCAGCTATCGGGAGTATGCCGGGGGCGCGGGCGAGGGTGCAGGCGCGGGCGAGGGAACGGGCGAGGGGCTCTGCGCGACGGGGCTCGTGCTCGGGCTGCTCGGCGGTCCTGAGGGCTTCTCAGAGCTCTGCAGCGGCGCGTCCGCGGCCGATGTGGGCTTTGAAGGGTCGGTGAAGCTTTCGAGCGACGAGGCGCTCGAGGTGGCGAACCGCGTCGTGCGGGCGCTCGGGTGCCCGGACGTCTTCGCGGTGAAGAGCCTGCCCATCCCTCGGCGCAACGCCGTCGTGGCGGCGCTTCGCGGGAACTGCCTCACCATCAAGCAGATCGAGCGGCTGACCGGCCTGGGCAGCGGCGTCATCGCCCGCATAAAATAGAGAAAACCCCAGGGGATGTAGAAAAACCCCTGGGGTAATTTTACATGGTCCTACGCGAGCATGCCATCCAGCGTGCGCCAGGCGAGCTCCGCGCACTTCACGCGGGCGGGCATGTGCGAGATGTCCTTGAGCTGCGCCGCCTCGTCCAGGTCCTCGTAGTCCTGCTCGGAGAGCTCCTCGCCGCGGATCATCGCCAGGAAGAGGGCGGAGAGCCGGCGCGCCTCCTCGACCGTCTCGCCGGTGATGAGGTCGGCCATGATGTCGGCGCTCGCCTGGCTGATGGCGCAGCCATGGCCGGTGAAGCTCGCCTCCTCGATGACGCCGTCCTCCACGCGCAGCTGCAGCGTGAGCTCGTCGCCGCAGCTGGGGTTGATGCCGTCGTGCTCGTGCGTGGGCGCGTCCATCTCGTACTTGTAGTCCGGATGCGAGTTGTGCTCCATGAAGGTGGTCGAAGTGTAGAGGTTGCCCATGAGGTCACGCTCCTTGCTGTGCGATTCGAGGGCGAATCCAGGGGGATGTCGAAAAACCCCAGGGGTATTGTTACCAGTGCGATAGGTCCGCATACCCCTGGGGCGCTGTCGCGCGCGGCGCTAGGCGTGGAAGGTGCGCCAGACGGTCTCGAGGCCGTCGATGAAGCGGTCGACGTCCGTGGCGTCGTTGTAGAACGCCAGACTCGCGCGGCAGCAGGCGAGGTTCTCCACGCCGAGCCACGTGAGGAGCGGCTGCGCGCAGTGGTGCCCGGCGCGGATGCACACGCCGCTCATGTCGAGGATGCTCGCCACGTCGTGCGGGTGGATGCCCTGCACGTTGAAGCTGATGACGCCGTGGTGGTCGGCCGCGTCGGGCGAGCCGATGATCTCGACGTACGGCAGCTCGGCCAGGCGCTCCATCGTGTAGGCCACGAGCGCCGCCTCGCGGGCGCGCACCGCGTCGTAGCCCACGTGCTCGGTGAGGTAGCGCAGCGCCTCGCCGGTGGCGTAGATGCCCGCGGCGTCCTGCGTGCCCGCCTCGAACTTCTCGGGCACGGGCGCCCACACGGCCTCCTGCTCGGTCACGGAGTCGATCATCTCGCCGCCGGTGAGCATGGGGAGCATCTCGTCGAGCAGCTCGTGGCGCCCCCACAGCACGCCGATGCCCATGGGGCCGAGCGCCTTGTGCGCGGAGAACGCGAAGAAGTCCATGCCGAGCGCGCGCACGTCCACCGCCATGTGCGGCACGGACTGCGCGCCGTCCACCACGAGGTAGCCGCCGTGCGCGTGCACCGCGTCGGCGAGCTTGCGGATGGGGTTCTCGACGCCGAGCACGTTCGAGACGTGCGCGGCCGCGACGATCTTCGTGCGCGGACCCACCTTGGCGGCGATCTCCTCGTCCGTGAGCTCGCCGGTCTTGGTGGGGTAGAGGTAGACGAGGCGCGCCCCCGCGGCGCGGCAGGCCTCCTGCCAGGGGATGAGGTTCGAATGGTGCTCCATGATGGTGATGGCCACCTCGTCGCCCGGCTCGAGCACGCAGGGGGCGAACGACTTCGCCACGAGGTTCAGCGACTCGCTCGCGTTGCGCGTGAAGACGATGTCGCGCGCCTGCGGGCGCCCCTGGTCGTCCACGGCGCCGATGACCTGCGCGATCTGCGCGCGCACCTGCTCGATTGCGTCCGTGGCGGCCACGGAGAGCGAGTACAGGCCGCGCAGGGGGTTGGCGTTCATGGTCTCGTAGAAGGCGCGGTGCGCGTCGAGCACGCACGCGGGGCGCTGCGCGGTGGCCCCGCTGTCCAAGAAGGCGATGTCCGGCCGGCCCGCCAGAAGGGGGAAATCGGCCTTGTAGGGGTTCTGCTGGATGTCGGCCGCCGCCGCGGCCTGTTCCGTACCCGTGCCCGTATTCATCATGCAGCATCCTCCTCGAAGTCCTCGTCCTCGATGTCGCAGAATCCGTCGATGAGCGCGCGGCCCAGGCGCAGCACGTTCTCGCGCATCTCGGCGTCGGGTGCGGAGAGCGCGGCGTCCTCGAGCTTCGCCGCGGTGAAGAGCGCTTCGGCCGCCTCCTCGGAAAGCCCGCGGCAGCCCAGGTAGAAGAGCTGCTCGGGGCGGACGTGGCCGATCGTGGCGCCGTGGTTGCCCGCGACGTCGTCCTCGTCGCACAAGATGACGGGGACGGTCTTGTTGTCCACGCCGCGGCTCGCCAGAAGCACGGTCTCGTTCTCCGCGCCCTCGGAGCCCTTGCAGCCGTGCACGAGATCGATCGTGCCGCGCAGCACCTTCTTAGCGTTGCCGGTGAGCACGCCGTTTGCGTCCATGTTCGAGATCGTCCTGCGCCCGCGCTGGCGGATGACGTAGTTGAAATCGCGCGATTCGGAGCCGCTCGCGAGGTAGCGCGTGTCGATGTCCATGCGCGCGGTGTCGCCGCGCAGGTCCGCCGCGAGGCCGGTGTAGGTGTGCGCGCCGCCGAGCACCACGTGGCGCACCGTTACGCGCGCGCCCTCGTCGAGCACGTAGCCCGCGTCGTCGAGCACCGTGAAGGCGCTGTCCGCGGTGATGTAGACGGTCACGTTCACACGCGCGCTCGCGCCGGCGAAGACGCGCAGCGCGGAGCCGATGAGGCCGCATGCGCGGGTGGGCTCGGCTGCAGCGGTGCCGTCGTCCGCGCTGGCGCGCCCGTCGGTCGCGGCCGTGCCCTCATTCTCGGCATTCAGCGAGATGGCGAGGTC
>NZ_CAPF01000025.1:0-4359 GCF_000321165.1 Enorma timonensis | reverse complement strand
GATGCCGCCGCGCCGCTCGTCGACCCCGCGCTCCGTCCGCACCGTCGCGGCCGCAAGCCCAAGGCGTTCGTCGAAGCGGAGAAGGCCGCCGCGGCGGCCGCTGCCGCGCAGGCAGCCGCATCGGGGGATGCGGCGAGCGCTGCCCCCGCGAGCACGGACGCCGCCCCGTCCGACGCCTCCTCGAAGGCCGCGCCCGCAGGCGACGCCGCTCCCAAGGCCGCGCCCGCAGAGGCTTCCAGCTCGTCCGCCGCGCCCGCTACCCACGAGGAATCGCACGCCAAGGGCGAGGACGCGCCGCGCAAGCGCGAGCAGGGCAGCAACCGCCGCTCGCACGCCCAGCGCCGTGAGCACACGAACGGCAACAACAATGGCGGCAACGGCAACAACGGCAACGACCGCCGCAACCGCCAGCAGAACCGCAAGAACCGCAACAACCGCCTCGCGCCCGCCGAGCCCTCGCTCTCGCGCGACGACCTTTCGGCCATGAAGGTCGCGGAGCTGCGCGAGCGCGCGAAGGAGCTCGACATCGACGTCGCCGGCATGAAGAAGGCCGAGCTCGTCGAGGCCGTCTACACCGCCGCCGCCCGCGCCGAGGGCTTCCGCGACATCGCCGGCATCCTCGACATCGCGAACGAGGGCCACGGCTACATCCGCGCGCACGGTTACATGCCGAGCCGCGACGACGCCTTCGTGCCCGCGAACCTCATCCGCGCCGCGCGCCTGCGCCCGGGCGACTTCATCGAGGGCACGCTCCGTCCCATGCGCGCCAACGACAAGTTCCCCGGCCTCACGAAGATCAAGAGCGTGAACGGCGTGGACCCGGAGGTCGCGCGCACCCGCCCGAAGTTCTCCGACCTCACGCCCATCTACCCCAACGAGCAGCTCAAGATGGAGCACGGCAAGGACTCCATCACCGGGCGCGCCATCGACATCGTGAGCCCCATCGGCAAGGGCCAGCGCGGCCTCATCGTGAGCCCGCCCAAGGCCGGCAAGACTACCATCCTGAAGAAGATCTGCCAGTCCATCGCGGTGAACAACCCCGAGGTGCACCTCATCTGCCTGCTCGTGGACGAGCGTCCCGAAGAGGTCACCGACATGCAGCGCTCCATCAAGGGCGACGTGGTGGCCTCGACGTTCGACATGCCGGCCGACAACCACACCCGCGTCTCGGAGCTCGTGATCGAGCGCGCCAAGCGCATCGTGGAGATGGGCGGCGACGTCGTGGTGGTGCTCGACTCCATCACCCGCCTCGCGCGCGCCTACAACCTGGCCGCGCCGGCGAGCGGCCGCATCCTCTCCGGTGGCGTGGACTCGGCGGCGCTCTACCCGCCGAAGCGCTTCCTGGGCGCCGCGCGCAACATCGAGAACGGCGGTTCGCTCACCATCCTGGCCTCCGCGCTCGTGGACACCGGCTCGAAGATGGACGAGGTGATCTTCGAGGAGTTCAAGGGCACCGGCAACATGGAGCTCAAGCTCGACCGCGACCTCGCCGACCGCCGCATCTTCCCGGCCATCGACCCGGTGGCGTCCGGCACGCGCAACGAGGACCTGCTCATTCCCGAGCAGATGCGTCCCTTCGTGTGGGGCATCCGCCGCGTGCTCGCCGGCATGCCGAACACCGAGCGCTGCGCGCAGGCGTTCATCAAGGGTCTCAAGAGCACGAACACGAACGAGGAGTTCCTCATCCGCTCCGCCCGCCGCGCGCAGGAGCACGGGGAGTTCTAGGCCAGGGGAGGGGCGAGCTGGCATCCGGCGGCCTCGCTGTGCGCGCCGCGGTTCATGACGCGCTCGTGCCCGCGCCCCGCTCCGCTTCGCGCTCTGCGCCCCGCGCCACCCCTCCGGTAAAGCGCGCGTAAAGGTTCTCGGGATTTTACACGGCGTCCGTCGCTTCGTGCGGCGGGCGCCGTTTCGTTGCGCTATCGTGTGCGGGGCTCCGCGCATGGGTGCGGGCTCAATCCGATGTATCCGACGAAAGGGGTGCGCCATGATCGAATGCTTCAAGACCCGGGAGAACGGTGGAATCGAACGGATCGAGCAACCGGAAGCCGGTTGCTGGGTCAACGTCGTGGCGCCCACGGCGGACGAGCGGGCGTGGCTCGAGGGCGAGCTCGGCGTGCTGACGGAGTTCGTGAGCTCGGCGCTCGACGAGGAGGAGACCTCGCGCGTCGACTTCGACGAGGACGTGAACCAGACGTTCGTGATCGTCGACTACCCCATCGAGCCGGGCGAGGACGGCACGGAGGGCGCGCGTCAGTACGACACCATGCCGCTCTCGATGGTGTTCATGCCCCAGAAGGGCATGTTCGTGACCATCTCGCTCTTCGAGAACGTGGTGGTGCGCGACCTGGCGAGCGGGCGCATCCGCGGCGTCGACACCCGCTTCCGCACGCGCTTCCTGCTGCAGCTCCTGCTGCGCGTGAGCCAGCTCTACCTGCTCTACCTGCGGCGCATCGACCGCCTGTCGTCCCGGACCGAGGAGCGCCTGCACGCGTCCGTGCGCAACGAGGAGCTCATCCAGATGCTCAACCTCGAGAAGTCGCTCGTCTACTTCTCCACCTCGCTCAAATCCGACGAGGTCACGCTCAACAAGATCAGGCAGGGCCGCATCATCCCGCTCTACGAGGACGACCAGGACCTGCTCGAGGACGTGCTCGTCGAGGTCCGCCAGGCCATCGAGATGGCGAACATCTACTCGAACACGCTCTCCGGGACGATGGACGCGTTCGCGAGCATCATCTCGAACAACCTCAACATCGTGATGAAGGTGCTCTCCGTCATCACGATCGTGATGGCCATCCCCAACATCATCTTCGGCTTCTACGGCATGAACGTGAGCCTGCCGTTCGATGGCTTGCCGTTCATGAACACCTGGGTGTTCCCCACGGTGCTCGCCGTCGCGGCCTGCCTCGTGGCCGCGTGGATCTTCAAGCGCAAGGGGATGTGGCACTAGGTTCCGCCCGCCCGCGTTCCCGCATGCGGGGGCGGTTGCCTGGCGCCTCGCACCCGCATGCGGAACGATAGTTCACGCCCGGCGAATCGATTTGCATTTCCGCAGGTTTTCTCTCATAATCGAGCTAATGTACGCGACGGAAAAACGCAGATGAATCGAACTACCATCCGTTGCATATAGGCCGTATGGCCCACGCAACAACCTTCATCGGTTTTCTCGAGCGGCTGAGATGGCGTTCCGGCTGGCTGTGCCGGTCGGACTCGGTGCGAGGGAGTGGCTATGGCGGCCTCTGTTACAACATCTCGAGCGATCTACGCTGGTCTTTCGTGCGGTGTCGCGTTCGCGGTGCCGGTGTGCGCCTATGCGGCGACGCTGCCGTTCCCCGCCGCGAACGGCATCGTGGCCACCTGCGCCCTGCCGTTCACCGTGGGCGCCCTCGCGGGCGTCGGGCTCGTCACGGCCATGGGCGCCGTGGCCGACGCGCGCGCGGACGCCCATGACGAGGATGCCGCGGTGGGGGAGCACGAGGCCTCGCATGCCGCCGGCGCGCACGGTTCCGACGAGCACCATCACTCCGTGCACGCGGGCTCGCGCTTCTTCGGCAAGCGCGGCATGCCGCGCGACGTGCCGGTGATCGCTCGCGCTTCGGGCGCGCCCTCGGAGGAGGACGCATGGGCAGAGATCGATGCGCTGTTCAGCGAGGATTCGCCCATCAGCTGCGATGCCGCCCATTCGAAGGACATCTACGAGATCGCGTTCGAGGAGCTGCGTCGCAACGCCGCGCCGGCACCCCAGGCCGCTGCTGCGGCTACCGCTGCCCCCGCCGCCGCGAGCGCCGCGCCGCACCACGCGGCTCACGCCGGCTACGCCCCGACGTCGTGGCAGGCGCCCGCGGGCGCTTCCGCCGCGATGACGGGCGCGCCGGTTGCTGCCCCCGCGCGCCCGGCGACCGCGTCCCCGACGGCCTCCCAGGCATGGCAGGCAGCTCCCGCCGCCTCCGCCGCCACGTCGACCGCGATGTTCATGGCGCTCGCGCAGCAGCGCGCCGCCGCTCATGCCGCAAGTGCGCCCGCGAACACGAACGCCTTCATGCCGCAGGCGGGCGCTACCCGCACGTCTGCGCAGGCGACCCCGACGAGCACGTCGTACGCCGCGCCCGCAGCCCGAGCGCAGGCGACCGCGGGTATGGCGGCTTCCTCCTACGCCGGCGCACCCGCGCGTCCCATGGCGCAGCCCGCCGACGCCGCGGATGCCCCGTTCGACCGCGATGCGGACGCCCGCGCGGCCCTTGCATCCCTCGACCGCTTCGGCAGCGAGCGCCTCGCCCGTCCCGTGACCGGCTCCATGCCCGCCCAGGCAGCCGCCGCGCCCGCCGCGCAGGCCACCTCGGTAGCGTGGGCGACGAACCC
>NZ_CAPF01000026.1:0-19408 GCF_000321165.1 Enorma timonensis | reverse complement strand
CCCGGCGCGCGCCGCACACCGCCTCGCCCTCCGAGACCTCGCAGTTCACCGCCGCAGCCGCCGCGGCCGCAGCGGCCCACGCCAACTCCGGCGTCGCCCAGGTGCGCCCCGTGAACCCGCACCGCGCGGGCGCCCAGGCCACGAGCAGCAGGTTCTCCCGTAAATAGGTGAAATTTCAGCGGGGGGGGGCGCTGCTCCAACCTGCTTCGCAAGAAGGAGGTGCAAACGATGAGGGACATGCATTGCCATATCCTGCCCGGTGTGGACGACGGCGCGCGCGATCTGGACGAGAGCCTGCGCATGCTCGAGGCCGCGAAGGCCGCGGGCGTGACGAGCATCGTGTGCACGCCGCATTGCCGCGACCCGTACTTCGACTACAACGCCATGTGGGACGCCTTCGAGCTGCTGCGCGCGCATGCGGACGGCTTCCCGCTCTCCATGGGCTTCGAGGTGAACCATGCGAAGCTCATGGACCTCGGCCTGGCGTGGGCGAGCCGCCTGGCGTTCGACGGGGGCAACGAGTTTCTGCTCGAGCTCTCCACGCGCGCCGGCAAGCTCGAGTTCCAGCAGTACGAGCGCACCATCTTCGAGCTCCAGGGCATGGGCTACACCGTGACCATCGCGCACCCGGAGCGCTACCGGGCGGTGCAGGAAGACATCGAGGTGGCGCGCCGGCTCGTGCGGCAGGGCTGCAAGCTGTGCGCCTCGGCCGATTTCATCGCGGGTGGGCGCTTCGGGCGCGAGAAGAAGCCCGCGAAGCGGCTCTTCGAGGAGAACCTCGTGAGCTACATCGCGAGCGACGCGCACCGGGTGGAGCACTACGACTACCTCGCCCGCGCGCGGCGCGCGTATTCGGTGCGAGGTGCGCATTTCCGCACGTAGCAGACAGCAGGGGGAGTTTCCTCCTGCGGTGGGATCGGAGGGCTTCAAGCCGCGCGATCCTCTCGCAGCAGGGAACTCGCACAGGGTTTTCTGCGAGACATACCTTGTAGGCAAGCGATCGTCGCCTGGAGCGCGTCGCCTGGCGCCCGCAGGGGGATGAAGAGACCGTTTTGCGTGCGCGCTGCGCGTGGGCGAAGCCATGCCCGGGGAGGGGGTGGCGCCATGCGAACGTATGTCATGCAAGTTTTGACGGGTAGGGAGCAGGCGACCATCGACGCCCTCGAGCGCATGCTGGGGGACGGGCGGCGCTGCGAGCTCTTTGCCCCGCGCTTTCGCTTTCAGAAGAAGATCCGCGGCTCCTGGCAGGATGTGGACGAGCTGCTCACGCCCGGATACGTGTATGTACGGACCTCGATGCTCGATGTCGACGAGCTTTCGCGAGAGATCAAGCAGGCTCCGCCGCGCGCGGCCATGCTCATGCAGGACGGCAAGATCATCCCCCTTTCATCGGACGAGGAGCGCTGGCTCGAGCGTCTGACGGGCGGACGGCACGTGGTGGAACCCTCCATCGGCGTCGTCGAGGGCGACCGCGTGGTGATCACCGACGGCCCCCTGGTGGGGCTCGAATCGCAGATCAAGAAGATCGACCGGCACAAACGGCTTGCCTATATGGATGTCCACCTGCTCGGCCGCACGAAGACGATCAAGGTCGGAGTTGAGATTGTTCGGAAATCGGGATAGGACTGAGGAGTATGGTATGGCGGTAAATCCCATCGCTACATCGCACCGCATTCCATGGCTTCAGTGCGTGCTGCTTGTAGCATTTGATGCCAGCGCTACGTTCGTGTCCTATCTCATGGCTGCTTGGGGTACCGCGGGATGGAACTCGACGGTCAGCGATATGGGCATCTTTGGCGCTCTGGCCGTTCTTGCGGCGCTGAACGTCGTCGTGTATGCGCTGTTCGGTATGTATAGCGTTCTGTGGCGCTATGCGAGCATTTCCGAGTGTCTGCGGATCGTTGCTGCGACCATCGCAGCGGCCGTGGTGTCGGATTCCGTTTTTACCTTTGTCTTCGGCAGCGCCCTTACCCCACGGACGTTCGTGCTCGCGTGGGCGGTGCTCACGGTGCTGTGCGGCGGAGTCCGACTGGGTATCCGTGCTGTTGCGGGCAATCAGGGTTGGCGCTTCGGTACGACGCGAGAGGCGCCGCTTCCCCGCACCCTTATCGTCGGTGCCGGCGAAGCGGGTTCGCTGACCGTGAAGCGCATGCTCTCCGGCGATCCCGACATGCCGGGTAATCCCGTCGCTGTGGTCGATGACGATCGGGGCAAGGTCGGCATGAAGCTCCATGGCGTCAAGATCGCGGGGAGGTGTGCTCAGATTCCTGCGATTGCCGAAGCCTCTAACGCCCAACAGATCGTCATGGCTATCCCCTCGGCCTCTCGTGAGCAGCGCCAGTACATCTACGAGCGCTGCATGGAGACGGGCCTCAAGGTATACACGCTGCCTCGCTTGCAGGACATCTCCAAGACAGGCCGCCTGCCGTTGCGGGATGTCGATATCGCCGACTTGCTCTCGCGCGATGAGATTAAACTTGATATCTCGCTCGTGTCGAGCTATGTGACGGGAAAGACCATCCTCGTGACGGGTGGCGGCGGATCAATCGGCTCGGAGCTCGTGCGGCAGCTGCTGCCGGCGCACCCCGCGCGCATCGTGCTCTTTGATGTGTACGAGAATACGGTGTACGAGCTGTGCAATGAGATTGGTGCCGCTGCTCGCGAGGCGGGCATCGACCTTAGGGCGGAGATTGGTTCCATCACGCATCTTCCGGCGCTCGAGCGGGTTTTCAAGCTCTACAGGCCGGACGTTGTCTTTCACGCGGCGGCGCACAAGCATGTGCCGCTCATGGAAGCGGACCCGCGTGAGGCAATCGAGAACAACGTGTTCGGAACACTCAACGTATGCCGCATGGCTGACAAGAACGGGTGCAGCCATTTCATTCTCATCTCGACCGACAAGGCGGTCAATCCGACCAACGCCATGGGCGCCACCAAGCGCATGTGCGAGATGATCGTGCAGTACTACGCGAGCGTGTCCGAGACAGTGTTCGCGGCAGTGCGGTTCGGCAATGTGTTGGGGAGCCATGGCAGCGTGATTCCGCTGTTCAAACGGCAGTTGGAGCATGGCGGCCCCATCACGGTGACGCATCGAGACATCATTCGATATTTCATGACGATTCCCGAGGCATCGCGTCTCGTGATAACCGCCGGGGTGCTTGCCAAAGGTGGCGAGATATTCATTCTCAACATGGGCGAACCGGTAAAGATCTGGGACTTGGCCGAAAACCTGGTAAGGCTTTCGGGATTAGAGCCGGGTAGGGACATCGACATCATCGAAACGGGCCTTCGCCCGGGGGAGAAGATGTACGAGGAGCTCCTCATGGGCGAGGACGAGCCCGTGCCGACCGATGTGGCGGACATCACCGTGAGCCGCGCCGCTCCGCCCGATTTGGGCACCGTGCAGGCGAAGCTCGATGAGCTCGAAGGCGCGCTTGACGGGAGCGATGAGGATATCAAGCTCGCTTTGGCAGGAGCGGTGCCGACATACACGCCTGAAGTGGATGACTAGCTGGAGGATGTCATGAAGCCTTTTAAAGATAAAGTCTGGCTTTCCAGTCCGACAATGCATGGGTTGGAACTCGAGTACGTACGTCAGGCATATGAGACCAATTGGATGTCGACTGTCGGAGAGAACATCAACGAGGTTGAGCGACTTGCCTGTGAAAAGGTTGGGCGCAAGCATGCAGTTGCCCTGACATGTGGAACCGCCGCGCTGCATATGGCAGTGAAACTCGCCGGCGTCAAGCCAGGCGATGAGGTCCTATGCTCCGACTTGACCTTCGATGCCACCGTAAATCCTGTTGTTTACGAAGGGGGCATCCCGGTATTCGTTGACTCCGAGTACGAAACATGGAACATGGATCCAGCTGCATTGGAACGGGCCTTCGAGCTGCATCCAACGGCTCGTGTTGTGGTAATGGCTCACCTATATGGCGTTCCTGCGAAATGCGATGAGATTCGCCGTATCTGTGACGAGCATGGTGCGGTTCTCATCGAAGATGCTGCTGAATCATTCGGTGCTACGTACAGGGGCTGCGAGACCGGCGCTATTGGCGATTACGGCATCATCTCCTTTAACGGCAATAAAATAATCACTGGATCATCTGGTGGATGCCTTTTGACGGATAGCGAGGAAGCGGCTAGTAAGGTTCGCAAATGGTCGACTCAGGCGCGAGAAGCTGCTTCTTGGTATCAACATGAGGAGCTCGGATATAACTACCGCATGAGCAATGTAATTGCAGGCGTGGTTCGAGGGCAGTTTCCCTATTTAGAGGAACACATAGCGCAGAAAAAGGCGATTTGGGAGCGGTATCGTGATGGTTTCTCCGATTTACCCGTAAAGATGAACCCCTTCGAAGCCGAAACAAGTAAGCCAAACTATTGGTTAAGCTGCCTCATTATTGATTCGGATGCTATGTGTAAACAAGTCCGCAGCGAAAGGGATGCGCTATACATAACAGAATCGGGCAAGAGTTGCCCTACCGAGGTACTTGAGGCCATCGCTGCGATAAATGCCGAGGGTCGTCCAATATGGAAGCCCATGCACCTTCAGCCTATCTATCGTATGAATGCATTTGTGACTCGTGAGGGAAATGGTCGCGCGCAGACTAATGCGTACATTTCGAATGGGTCGGTTGCTTCCGACGGTCTTCCGTTCGATGTCGGTGCGGATGTTTTCCAGCGAGGACTTTGCTTGCCAAGCGACAACAAAATGGAGCCTTGGCAGCAGGATCGCATCATCGAGGCCGTAAGGCGGTGCTTCGATTAGCCATGGCTCATAGGCAGGGAGTATACGAGCGCTATACTAAGCGACCGCAAGATTTTTGCTGCGCTCTGTTGGCAACGGTTTGTCTTTCACCGCTGCTTGTGGTCATCGCGGCACTGGTTCGAGTCAAGCTGGGGAGTCCGGTATTATTTGCTCAAGAACGCCCGGGAAAAGATGGCAAGGTTTTCAGGCTCTACAAGTTCCGCACTATGACGGATGCTCGTGACGCACAAGGACGTTTACTTTCTGATGAGGAGCGCATGACTTCTTTCGGAAAGCTGTTGCGGTCGATGAGCCTCGATGAGCTTCCTGAGCTGTTCAATATACTAAAGGGAGATATGGCGGTGGTAGGCCCTCGACCGCTTCTTGTAAGATATCTCCCCTTATATAGCGAGCGGCAAGCACGTAGGCACGAAGTCCGACCCGGTCTCACTGGTTTGGCCCAGGTTCATGGTCGCAATGCTATGTCTTGGGAGGAGAAATTCGACTGGGACGTACGCTATGTTGACGACGTGAGATTTCTACGAGACTGGGGCATCGTCTTCAAGACGGTCCGTACGGTTTTCTTGCGCGAGGGCATCTCTTCCGGTACTTCCGAGACCATGGAGGAGTTTACAGGGAATTCCGAGTCGGATTCTGATGCGGTGATCAGAGATGAATAGCTTGATCATTATTGGCGCGAGCGGCCACGGAAAGGTTGTGGCCGACATCGCTCGCCTCAATGGATATGACGACATTGCATTTCTGGATGACGCTCCAAGCCTTGTCAAACCCTTGGGGTATCCAATTCTCGGTAAGGTTTCTGCGTTCTTGGAACATCTTGATAGTGATTTCATTGTGGCAATCGGGAATTCCGATGCTCGTCGTCGCATCCAAAACGAGCTCAATGGAGCTGGCGCCGAGCTCGCAACGTTGATTCATCCTTCGGCAGTCGTGGCGCATGACGCCGTGATTTGCCCAGGTTCGGTTGTGATGGCGACCGCCGTGCTCAATCCATCGTCAAGAGTGGGGACGGGATGCATTATCAACACGGGGGCTACCGTTGATCATGATTGCCTTATCGGTGATTTCGTCCACGTCTCTGTCGGGGCTCATCTCGCCGGAGCCGTATCTATCGGAGATGCAACGTGGATTGGAATCGGAGCCTCGGTGAGCAATAACATCTCCATTTGCTCAGGCTGCATGATCGGAGCGGGGGCAGTAGTGATTCGAGATATTGATAAGCCAGGAACATACGTTGGTGTACCAGCTCATTTGCAAAGCTGAGGTTGTCTATGGAACTTGTTATCGGACTTTCGCTCACGCTGTTCTTGATTTGTGCCTTTGTGATCATCTGGGCGATGGCGGGGTACCCTATTTCGATTCGATTGCTCGGTGCGTTGATTAAGCGCCAAAACGCTCGGGACTATTCTCATGTCCCTAGCGTGACAGTAATGGTCGTGGCTCATAATGAGGAAAAAGTAATACATGAGAAGTTGGAAAATCTGCTTCAGCTTGATTATCCTGCCGACAAGATTGAATTCATAGTTACATCTGATAGCAGCACGGATGACACGAATGGAATTGTAGAGGCTTTTGCGCAAAGCCACCCAAGCATGAAGTTAAGGCTTCACAGAACTCGCGAGCACAAAGGAAAGACCAACGCTCAAAATGAGGCGCAAAAGCTTGTTACCACTGAGTATCTCGTGATGACCGATGCAAACGCCATGCTTGATTCAGAGTCGATTAAGGAACTGATGGCGTGTTTCACGAGCTTCGACATCGCATATGTCTGCGGCTGTTTGCGCTATCAAAACATCGATTCCTCCGAAACGGCGAGCTCTGAAAGTTCGTACTGGGCTATGGATGTTGCTACACGAGAGATTGAAGGAAGGATAGCATCTCTTACCGCCGGTAACGGCGCCATCTACGCTTGCCGGAACAGTGATTATTTTGATGCGGACCCAATTCAATGCCACGATAGCGTCATGCCGTACCATTTCGCTCTCGAAGGAAGGCGCTCGATAAACTGTCTTCAGGCCACGGCGTACGAAAAAGCTGGTGAAACGGATTCAGACGAGTATAAAAGAAAAGTCCGTATGTTCCGTTCGATACTCGATGCGCCATCCAACATGCTTCGCGTGACAAATCCATTCAGATTCGGATGGTTCTCATACTTCTACTTTGGACATAGGTTTTGTAGATACAGTTTGTGGTGGGCTCACCCAATTCTATTCGCACTCAATGTTTTGCTCGCCGTTTTCAGCCTCCCGTTCAAAGCCCTTCTTCTATTTCACACCCTCTTTTATCTGCTGGCTGCATTTCAATCAGTCGCTAAAACCAACATCAAACTCCTTGCGGCGATTCAGTATTACGTAATGACCGTGAGGGCTCAGATTACGGCGGTAATTCGTTCGTTGAATGGCTCCGCACGCCCTACTTGGGAGTCTGCTGAGAGCACGCGTGGCTGACAATTCATAAACGATTATCAAGGGGATACAGATGAGCACCTCCTCACCTGAGCTTGCTATTTATGTAAGTTCTTATGACGGCTGTAAGGATGTTTGGGATACCTTTTTTTCGATTTTTCATACATACTGGCCCGATTGCTGCTACAACGTTTATCTCATCAATAACGAAGCGGAGTATTGCCGCGAGGGCGTAAAGGTTATTCATACCGGCGAGGAAATCAACTGGTTTTCGAGGACAATTCAATCGCTTTCTGCCTTGCATGAGGACTATGTAGTGTTCCTACTCGAGGACTACTTTTTGTCCAAGCGTGTATCTAATGACGAAATGGCGAGCATCGTTTCAATGATGGACAGAGACGGCATTTTCTTCTATCGCTTGTCACTTCCAGGAACTCAGTCGCTTTCGCAATCTGGCTGTCAAAGCAAGCAAGTTGAACTGGGAAGCAACTATGCTATCAGCTTGCAGCCTGCTATCTGGAATCGCAAGGCACTTCTGAGATACCTTCTTCAGATCGATGGAGCGAGTCCTTGGGACTTCGAGTACTACTTCAACAGCCATAAGCATGAACTGCCCTCTGATGACAGCGGCAAGTATGTCAAGGGAGTTTTATACGACTCCCGGGATTTGCTTGGATATAAAAACGGAATTCTGCGAGGTAGATGGATTCCATCGACGTTGAGCTATTTCAAAAAACATGGGATTGAGATCGAACAGGGCGATAGGCCTTCCCTGAGTTTTGGAGAGTCGCTTAGGTATAGCGCATCGCTTCAAGCAAGAAAGCTTCTTCCTGCTGGCACGAGAGCCACAATTAAAAAGGCGTTGGTTTCGCTCAAGATTAAATATGTTTAACAGAATTTGGGATGGGAGTAGACGTGGAATCTATTGAAGACAGCCTTAAAGGCAAAACCCTGCTTATCACGGGCGGTACGGGATCGTTCGGCAATGCCGTGCTGAGGCACTATCTAACATCAGATGTTGGGCAGATTCGCATTTTTAGTCGTGATGAGCTTAAGCAGGATGATATGAGGCATTTTTACGAGGCTCATTATCCTGAAGAGAGCGAAAAGCTCCGCTTTTATCTGGGCAACGTTAAAGATATCGACTCTATTCGAAACGCTATGAACGGCGTGGATTATATTTTTCACGCGGCAGCTCTCAAACAAGTTCCTAGCTGTGAATTCTTTCCCATCGAGGCGGTAAAGACGAACGTTATCGGCACCGAGAACGTTCTCACGGCTGCGATCGAGGCGGGGGTGCAGCGTGTCGTCTGCCTTTCAACAGATAAAGCTGCATATCCAATAAATGCGATGGGAACAAGCAAGGCGATGATGGAGAAAGTAATCGTCGCCAAGTCTCGAACAGTCTCTCCTGATAAAACTAGAATTATGTGCACGCGTTATGGCAACGTGATGTATTCGCGCGGATCCGTGCTGCCGCTGTTTGTTAAGCAGATGAACGACGGGGTTGCGTTGACTGTTACCGACCCAAACATGACCCGCTTTATCATGTCACTTGATGAGGCGGTTGATCTGGTCGCATTTGCGTTTGAGCACGGGCAGTCTGGAGACATTTTGGTTCAGAAGGCTGCGGCAACTACAGTCGACGTATTGGCGCGAGCAATGATGGAGCTCTTCGGCTATGACAAGCCGTATAAAATCATTGGGCTTCGTCATGGTGAGAAAACATATGAAACCCTTCTAACAAACGAGGAATGTTCCCGTGCGATAGATATGGGCGATTTCTATCGCGTACCGTCCGATAAGCGTGATCTAAACTACGACAATTACCAATCAATCGGATCTCCGCGCAATGGCGTCACTGAATTCAATAGCAATAATACGCAGCTGCTATCCGTTGAGGAGACGAAAGAAAAGCTGCTTTCAATCAGTGAGATTCGTGATGCCCTAGCCGCTTGGAATGCAAAATGAAAATCCTAATTACAGGCGCCGGTGGGTTTCTTGCGCGCAATGTAAAGGAGAGGTTTGAGCGCGAGGGGCATCTTGTGGTCTCTGTTTCTCATCTGGATGAAGAGGGGCTGTTCCAAGAGACGAGAGATTGTCAGTTTGTATTCCATTTGGCAGCAGTTCAGCGTTCTGAAAATGAACAAGAATTCTACGATGGCAATATTGGATATACAAAGCAACTGATAGGTTGTCTCGAAGCACACGAAAACGCCTGTCCTGTATTATTTACAACTTCGACTGCCATACGGAGACCGTCCGTTTTTTCAAAAACAAAAATAGAAGCCGAGCGCTTGCTCAGAATGCATGTCGATAGAACGGGCAGTTCCCTTTATGTGTATATGCTCAATCATATTTATGGTCGATACGGTAAGCCTAATTTCAATAACGTCATCGCCACGTTCTGCTACAACGTCTCGCATGGCATCCCAATTGTAGTGGATGACCCCTCGGCAGAACTGAACCTTACCTACGTCGATGATCTGTTAATTGATTTTATGGCTTGTGTCGACGGTAGGAGGCACGTCAATGGTGATGGCCATCTCGTTCCGTCCATTATTGTCAGGAAGACGATCGGGGAACTAGTCGAGCTACTCGGTCGAATTAAACGCGGTGATCCATGTACGGACTTTTTCGAGGTGAATATGAACGACACGTATGCATACTTCAATAACCTTAGGGATACTTTCTAGGAGCATTGAAAAGATTCCTGGCTCTAGGGGTTGTGAAGAACAGCTGTCTTCCACAGGGAATAAGCTGTTAACAAGCTGCATTATGATTCGCGTCGCTGTCCTTTTCACGAATCGATTGGACCCCCGACTTCGCTGCTGCGTTGCTAGAAACGGATATGTTCATGAATGCCGGTGTTGAGAAGGCGAAATACATCTTTGTTATTCTGTGCTACAGAAATGTCAAGGATCTACTCGAGTGCTTAAAGGCAATTCGAAAGGTATTCGCATCAGAGTCATATCGTTGCATTGTTGTTGATAGCCACTATGATGATGCAACCGATTTGCAATTTGAGACCGTGGCAAAAGATGAAGGCTGCGACTTTATCTGTGTAGAGAACAGAGGATACAGCTATGGCAACAACGTGGGCATCTCGCATGCTTTGGCGAAGTATGACTTTGAATACCTAATTGTTTGTAATCCAGATACCGAAATAAAGAAGTTCGATTTTAAGCCGAATGGTTCTATCGGGATCTATGCTCCTGATATCAGAACATTACGTGGTAAACGGCAAAATCCGATGCTGTTCAGAAGGTGTGGAATTGCAGACCGCCTGATTTACTTCGGGCTTCTGCATAGAGTTACGCCAATTCTTTATCTTGGCCTTATGATTAACAAAATTATTCGCTATGTTGGATTGAGGCTAAATGCTTCATCCCACGGTATGGCGTGGCAAATCTATCAGCCGCACGGCAGCTTCATCATTTTCTCTCGTGAAGCAATCAATGCGCTCCAGCCCGTATTTGATGAGTCCCTCTTTTTGTTTGCCGAAGAGGGCCTGTTGGCTTGTAGGGCAAAGCAGGCCGGCGTTAGCGTTTGGTACTGCCCTTCGATCCAGGTGCTCCATAAAGAGGATGGCTCCATGGGCTATATTCAAAACATCAGCGAGCAGTCTAGGGAATCGAATTTAGTAGCATACGAAAAGATATTCGACAGTAAGAGGAATGCATGAGAGTCCTTCTTATCTGTATGGCGCTTTTGGTCTGTCTTCTCTCATTCGCATTGACCAAAGGCCGCTTGTATCCCGTGAATCTTTTTACTGTGGTTTTTACCGCCTCGATTATCGGCGCCCTCGCCGTTTTTGAAGAAGAGCAGTGGGGCTTTCTCGGGATATTGTGGATGATAGTGGCCTTAGCATTGGTAAATGTGGGGTTTTCTGCCGGTTTCGGACGGCGCGGCGAAGATATCGAACGAGGCCGGGGTCCATCTTCCGGTAGGCGTTTCAATGAGTCGCTTGCGCGGTTGATCGTGCTGTTGCTCATTGTGAGCGGGATGCTCTGGCTTGCGAATCAGCTTCGTGCAAGTGGGGTCTCGTTCTCAGTCTTTTTTTCAGCCGATTCACTGATGGAGGTGGGGCCGGATATCGCTGCTGCTCGCTATAGTGGAGAGACCAATAGCTCGGCGTTTACTCAGATTCTGACCAGCCTCACATACTCGGCGCCTCTGTGCGGAGGCTACCTGTACCTTATATTCTCAACAAGAAAAGATAAAGCGCTGTGCATCGCAACGATGTTGCCCATCACGTTGTTGATGCTGCTTACGAATGCAAAAGCTGGGTTCATAGGTTCTTTGATTCTATGGTTGGCGGGGTACCTAGTAGCTTATATTCAGCTCCACTGCGTGGGTATCCCATGGAAAAGCAAGCCTGTTCTAATAAGCGCTGGACTTGTTCTTTTCGCACTCTTACTCATGTTCTTAACCTTTCTCCTCCGTATCGGGTCGTTTGAGACCTGGGCGGTCGAAGCTGCTTCGAAGAAGTTCGGAATATATGCCTTTGGCGGTATCTTTAATTTTGACCACTGGCTATCCGCCCAGGACGTTGCCGGGTCAAGCTTCCAGTTTGGCACCAATACCTTCATGTCCCTATTCTCTGCGCTCGGCGTGATTCAAAAAGCACAGGGTGTGTACGAGCCGCTTCTTGTCGGGTATGGAAACATCTTCACCTCGTTTCGCGGATTAATCCAAGACTTCTCTTGGATTGGGGCGCTGATCATTTTGTTTTTGGTGGGATTCATCGAAGGACGTTGTGTCGACAACGTATCGAAGCGAGGGAATGGTTTTGCAGGGGTTGCTCTAGCTGCGATTACCTTTTTCTACATGTTTTCGGTTTTCATTTCACCATGGGTTTACACGACATATGTTGTCCCGTTTGTCGTGTTTATGTTGATGCTGGCCGCGTGCAACTCCTCGAGGAGAATCAATGTCGTTTCGTAAGAACGTGCTATCAGCGCTGCTCTCTCAAGGGGTCTCTTTTCTTGCCATGGCGGCGGCCTCTCTATTCATCCCAAGATTTTTGGGTGTAGCCGAGTTCGGTTACTGGCAGCTTTTCCTATTGTATTCAGGCTACGTGGGAATCGCCCATCTGGGCGTTAACGATGGTGTGTATCTAAGGCTGGGGGGTGTACCGCGGAGCGAGGTTGACAAACGCGAAGTTGTCGGAGAGTTTTTGGTTTCAACGCTCTTTCAGCTGCTGATTTCGATCGCCATGTTTGCCATTTCGATCGCCACCGTTCCCGACGGGCTTCGCTTGTTCGTTATGTTCGCCACGGCGCTCTATCTTGTGCTGAGCAATGCGACCAATTTCATCGGCTACCTCTTTCAAGCCATGAACGAAACCGTCCTGTACTCGACATCCATAATGATTAATAGGGGGTTATATTTAGTTGCGATTCTTATCTCACTGGTGATAGGAATTGATGATTGCCGTATTTTTATCGGCCTATATTTAGCGTGCCAGGGCGTCTCGTTTGCATATTGCGTTTTTCATTTCAGGGATTTTCTTTGCTGGAGGAACTTCGATCTGAAATTGGCGATGAAGCGGGGATGGCTCGACATTCGAGCCGGCTCAAAGCTCATGGTTGCAAATTTCGCCAGTAGTTTTGTATTGAATGCTGCGAAGTTTGCCGTAGATTTGCGCTGGGGAGTAAGTGTATTCAGCGTCATTTCATTTGCATTGACTTTGGGTACGTTTTTTCTTTCCTTTGTTAATCAAGTAGCTATGGTTTTATTTCCAGCCCTGAGAGGATACGGTGAGCACGAGCTTAGAGGCCAGTATCTAAAATTGAGAAATGTGCTCGGATGCGTGCTTCCAATCATGTATGTCGCGTATTTTCCCCTTGCGGCGATCATCTCCTGGTGGCTTCCGGCATATAAAGAGTCCGTTGAGATGCTGCCGCTCATTCTCCCGATCTGTCTATTTGATAGCAAGATGTCGATTCTCTCGAATACATTTTATAAGGTGACGCGTCGCGAGAATGTGCTTCTGAAGCTGAACATCATCGCCTGCTCTCTCAGCGTTATCGGTTGCGCTTTTGGCGTTTTTGTGCTGGGCAACCCGATTGCAGTGGTCGCGAGCGTGGTCATCGCGATTATTGTTCGTAGTATCTTGTCCGATTTTTATCAGGCACGCGTGTATCGGTTTTCTGCTTTGAGAGATGTGGTTATCGAGGTTGTATTTACAGTGGTTTTCTGTGCCGCGGCGCTGCTTCACGATACATCGATCGCGATGATCATCGTCGTTTTTTCCTATGTGGTATACCTCGCGATAAATCCCAACTATCGCAGGGAGTTTCGTCAATTGCTGCCGAGTCGAAATGGCTCTCGCGTGTAAAAAGCCAAGGCGGCATCCCGCTAAGTGAATCGGAGTGTGTCATGAAAATCGCCGTTGCCGGGACGGGCTACGTAGGCCTGTCCATAGCTCTTTTGTTGAGCCAACATAACGAGGTTTATGCGCTGGATATTGTGGCCGAGAAAATCGATATGCTGAGAAATGGGATTAGCCCGATTAGGGATAAAGAGATTGAGTATTTTCTGTCGCATCAAGATAGCCTTGGCCTGAACTTTTCGGTGACGTGTGATCCAATAGAAGCCTACGCCGGTGCAGAGTATGCCGTAATAGCTACTCCTACCAATTACGATACTGAGACCAATTCCTTTGATACTTCCGCAGTTGAGAACGCAATGGATGCAGTCAGAGCGGTTAATGAGAATTGCTGGATTGTAGTGAAATCAACTATTCCGGTAGGTTATACCGAACGCATCAAAGTGGAGCGGGGTGATGACCGCATCATATTCTCACCTGAGTTTTTGCGTGAAGGGCATGCTCTGTATGACAATTTGCATCCTAGCAGGATCGTGGTTGGCGTTTCAAAGGATGACACAAATGCTGTGGACGCGGCTGAGCGATTTGCCGGCTTGTTGGCCGGTGGCGCCGCGCCGAATGAGCTCAAACGAGAGAACGCCGATGGCTCGATTGGCGTTCCAAGCCTCGTCTTAGGTGACACGGAAGCCGAAGCAATCAAGCTATTCGCCAACACGTATCTAGCATTGCGCGTTTCATATTTCAATGAACTTGATACCTATTGCGCGACTAAAGGTCTTTCTACGCTCGATGTTATTCGTGGAGTATCGCTTGATCCCAGAATAGGTGATTTCTACGATAATCCCAGTTTTGGATACGGTGGATACTGCCTTCCCAAGGACACGCGCCAACTTCTTGCAAATTATCGTGATGTGCCGCAGAACCTTATCCAAGCAATCGTCGATTCAAACGCGACGCGCAAGGACTTTATTGCGGACGAAATTATCTCGGCGGTTAATAAGCTGGTATATTCAGGTACGCCAAGCCCTCTTGTCGGCATCTATCGCCTTACCATGAAGAGCGGCTCGGATAATTATCGGGCTTCATCAATTCAGGGCATTATGAAGCGCATTAGGGCAAAAGGCGTTCCGGTGCTCGTCTATGAACCGACATACCATGGTAATGTTTTTTACGGTGCGGAAGTGACCGCGGACCTTGCTTATTTTAAGCAGCGTTGTGAAATCATTGTGGCGAATCGCTGGTCAGATGAACTTTCCGATGTTGCCGAGCGAGTTTATACCCGCGATCTGTTCCGTCGAGATTAGCCTGGGTTATGTTGGTGGTGAGAGCGCGGCTCGCGTCCTGTCAGCGCCGATGAATATTCTCCGGACTCGTTGACTGTAGAGTTGCTGTAGTTGATGGAAGACTTCTATAGATCACTGGATGGCTGGATGGGGCAAAACCGGTCGAGACGCGAGACGAGGCGATTCGCGCAATCAGGCGCGTCGCTCCGCTTCTGTCCATCGTTTCCGCCGCGCTTTGCGGCTCGTTCGCTCGGGAAGAGCAGACGTCCGAAAGCGATATAGACCTCATGGTGCGCTTCACCCCGGGCTCGAGGTTCTCTGACGTGGAGGACGTGCGCGAGGTGCTCGAGCATGAAACCGACAGGGAAGTCGATATCATCACAAGCCTTGCCGGGCAGCCGTCGTCGTTTGTTCGCTCGGTGCTCCGGGGAGCGGTGAGAGTTTATGGATGACCGCGATACCTCCATTGATCGCGCCGTTCCTTAATACATGGATTGGATCACCGAACAGGGCGTCGACGCAAACGTGTCCTGCAGCGAGGAGGATTTCGAGCACAGGGTCGCGGAAGAGCGGGAGGAGACCACGTTCGAGGCGCGGCTTTCTGATGCTATCGGACGCGGGGTCGTCGATATCGAGGCGGGGCGCTTCACGACTTCGGTTGACGATGCGTTCCAGCGTGCAGACGAGCTGAGGAAATAGCTTGCCTAGGGAGAGGTTGCGCATCGCCGAGGAGTTCTCCAATCTGGTGCGCACATCCCAATCCCGAATCCCGCAGCGCGGATGAGCTTGAGATTTCTTGCTGCTTGTTTGTCCGGGTCGATAACCCCGCCAACTACCACGCCACATCTTCGAGGTGGAGGACTTCCTCGCGAGGCTCTTCACGCGCGGAAAGGATACTTTCGGTCATTCCGGGGATGCTCTGCAAATAAAGCGTCTCCTCGATCGACGCCCAATCATCTTCGCCGATAAGCACGGCGCCCTTACCGCGGTTGCTGGCGATGTAGACGGGCGCGCAATCCTCGTTCACCCGCTCGATTGCGTTGTAGAGGTCTTTGCGCAGTGCAGTCGCTGTCATAGTGGTCATGTTCGGCTCCTCCTCCCTGGGCCTGCTAAATGATAAAAAGGTGTCTGACACCATTTTATCAGGGAGCGCGATGTCCCGAGTACACCCCGCGGCGAACGGGGCGCCGCTACGGGGTATACTTGTGGCAAGCAGGAGGGCCGGAAGCCCTCCTGTGGATTGGGTTTGGTGGGCGACGCCCACGCGAGCAGCCGTCTCCACCAAGGCGGCTGTTTTCTTGTCTGGGATAAAATCCCATCATCTCTTAATTTCTCACTCACGTATCTCTTAATCATCTATCATTATCTCTCATAGAATTGAGAGATATGTAAGAGACAGGAGTGAGAGATGACAGAGCATGAGTTACAGACCATCCTGGAACATCTCCGCCAGGAAGGCGGGGACGATGCGTCATTTGAGGCAAAGTCTTGTGCGTCGGGTCTCTCCAAGGATGTCTGGGAGTCGGTGAGCGCCTTCGCCAACAGCGCTGGCGGGACGCTGTTGCTGGGGATCAGTGAATCGGACGGATTTGTCCCGGTCGCGGGCTTTCAAACGCATAAGGTGTGCGACCAGTTCGTTTCCGGAATGGGGGATGGCGGGTCGCCCGGCTTTTTGAGCAATCCGCCCGAGTACGCCATCGAACGCGTTCCGCTCGACGAGGAAGTGGTGCTCGCGATTCGGATCCGCGAGCTCAGCCCGGCGCAAAAGCCCTGTTATATTACAGCTCGCGGTGTTCTAACCGGCAGCTACAAGCGCATCGACGACAAAGACGTTCGCCTGTCCCCGAACGAGCTGTATTCTATGCAGGCTGCTACGCGCGTTGACGATTCCGATCGTTCCGTAGTTCCCGAGGCGACCATCGAAGATCTCGATCGATCTGTATACGAGCAAGTTTTTTCCAAAGCGCTCGTCGTCGCGCCGCGGTCGATGCGCAACGCCGATACGGTGGAAGAGCGGCTCAGGCGCCTCAACTTCATCAACAACGATGGGGGCGTTGTGCGCGCAGGCCTTCTTGTCGCGGGGCTGTATCCGCAGCAGTTCTTTCCCAAGCTGTGCGTTGACGTCGCCGTTCATCCGGGGCTGACGAAGGGCTCGGGCGGCGTGGTGAGGTTTGACGACCGCGTCATATGCGAAGGCACGCTCGGCGAGATGATTGAAGATGCTGTTCACGCTGTTGCCAAGAACCTCCGTCGACCGTCCTTTGTGAACGGTGTGGGGCGCATCGATGATCTGGAGCTTCCCGAGGCGGTTTTGCGCGAGGCCATCACGAACGCCTTGCTTCACCGTAGTTATAACGATCGCTTTGACGGGGAATCGGTCTCCGTCGATGTCTTCGAAGACCGTGTCGAGATCGCCAATCCCGGCGGATTGTGGGGCAAATCGCCCGACGATCTGGCCGATGGAAGGTCGTGCTGTCGAAACCCAACGCTCATGAAGCTCATGTCCCTGGCCTTGCTGCCGAGCGGTTCCGGCTCTCCGGCGGAGGGGAACGGTTCCGGGATACCGTTCATGATGAGTGAGATGGCGGCTCGCGGGCTGGAGCTTCCCGAGTTTTATCCGGCGCTCGACCATTTCAAGGTTGTCCTGCGGAGACCCTTAGCCGCTTCGGGTCGTAGCGAGGCTGTTCACGGGGGCGCGAGTTTCGTTGAGCAGATGCTGCGGTCACATGGGGAGATGTCGCTGCGCGAGATCGCGCAAGAGAGCGATTTGACGCTCAACCAGGCGCGCAAGCGGGTGAAAGATCTCATCGCGGCGGGTTGCGTCGAGGCGACCGCGTCCCCGACGAGCCGGAACAGGAAATACCGTTTGGCGTAGACATATGCAAGGCAACGGTCGTTGACGTGCCGAGCTCGAAAGAGGCCTATGGCAATGCACGCGAACAGTGATAAAAAGGTGTCTGACACCATTTTATCAGGGGCTGCGATGCGCCGAGTACACCCCGCGGCGAGCGGGGACGCCGCGATGGGGTATACTCGTAGCAAGCAGAAGGTTTGAAGCCCTCCTGTGGAAACGGTTTTGTGGGCGATGCCCACGCGAACAGCCGCCTCCGGACAAGGCGGCTGTTCCCTTGTTCGGGCATCACCCGTCGACTCGGACTAGCCGAGCACGATCTCGTAGGCCAACAAAGCCAGCGCTAACAAGACGGCTGCTGCGAGCAGCAGCTGGGTGAGCTTGAGCATGGGATCCCTCCATCTACCCCGTTGGACTCGGAGGGCACCGCCCGCTTGCTTGGTACCAGTCTAGCGCATTTCGCCGAAAATGAGAACATATGTTCTATATAAGAGCGAAAGAATTGCCTGCGTGTTGTGGTACACTGCAGCTGCGCGACGCGTTCGCATCTCATCTCCGTTCAATCACATAGCTGCATCCGACCGCCCGCGCACCCTGAGTTGTCATATAGTTTCCCGCTGCCGGCCAGCCCCGTCCGTGCTGCCGACATGCCGTTGCAAGCAAGGAGGCGGCCTCATGAAGTTCTTTCTCGACACGGCCGATCTGGGCGAGATCCGCGAGGCGGTGAGCTGGGGTGTCATCGACGGCGTCACCACGAACCCGTCGCTGTTCGCGAAGACCGGCGGAAAGCTCGCGGATTTCGAGCGCCACATCGGCGCCATCTGCGAGCTGTGCCCCGGCCTTCCCGTCTCGGCGGAATCGTGCGCCGAGACCGCCGAGGGCATGGTCGAGGACGGCCGCCGGCTCGCCGCCATCGCCGATAACGTGGTCGTCAAACTGCCCATCTCCACGGAGGCGCTCGCCGCCACGCACACGCTCGCGCAGGAGGGCATCGCGGTGAACATGACGCTCATCTTCACCGTGCCGCAGGCGCTGCTCGCCGCCCGCGCGGGCGCGCGCTACGTGTCGCCCTTCGTGGGGCGCTTCGACGATATCGCCGAGGACGGCGTGGAGCAGCTCGTGCAGGTGTGCGAGGCGATCCACGGGTTCGATTTCGGGCATGAGGTCGAGATCATCGGGGCGTCGATTCGCACCCCGCATCACGTGACGGAGGCCGCGCTCGCCGGCTGCGACATCGCGACCGTCCCGTTCAAAGCGTTGAAGAAGGCCGTGCGGCACCCGCTGACCGATCGCGGCCTAGCACTATTCATGGAAGACTGGAAGAAGGTTGAGCAGGCATAGTGGCTGACGAAACGACGAACACCACCGAAACGATGAACGCCGAGGCCTCCGCGCCCACCCCGGAGGAGAAGCCGCGCCGCGCCACGCGCACGCGCCGGACGGCGAAGCGCGCGGAAGGGGAGGAGGCCGCTGCGGAGGAGAAGCCGCGGCAGAAGGCCACGCGCACGACGCGGAAGCGCACGCGCGCGACGGCTGCCGAGAAGGCAGATTCCGCGGCTGCGGATGCCGCGGGCTCCTCGGGCGCCCCGTCGGCACCGCTCTCGACCGAGGCCGCGCAGGCACGCGCCCTGGCGCAGGTGTCCCAGGCCTCCGTCGTGCGCCGCCAGCGCCGCGCCGCTGCCCGTGCCGAGCGCGCGCTCACCGAGCCGGATGCGGGCGCAGACGCCCCCGCCGCGCAGCATGACGCCCAGGCTGCGTCCGCCG
>NZ_CAPF01000027.1:0-17076 GCF_000321165.1 Enorma timonensis | reverse complement strand
TGGCTGCGAAACGGCGCGCTCGCGCTCATTGCCGTCGCCTTCTTCTGGCAGGCCTGCATCTCGACGGTCGAGCCCGATGGATCGCTTGCCCAAGAGCCGTTCTGGTACAACTACTGCATCATCTGGCTCGTGACGTACCCGATCATCCTGGGCGCGCTCTACCTCATGCTCGATCGCCGGCCGTTCGAGCGCTTCGCCCCCGCGCTCGCGCGGCGAACCCGCGGGCAGGATGTGAAAGCCATCGCGATCTACCTGGGATTTGCGGTGCTCGCGATCGTCGTCGCCCGCATCGCGTTCCCCGCGTGATAGCGCCCGCTCGCAATCGTGCTCTTTGCGCACCCCGGTTGACCCCGCCGCGCGCGTGCGTAAAATACTCCTCTATCGACGATTGGGGTGTCTATGTCATTAGAATTCGGCCAGCGAGCCGATCTTGTCGATGTGCGGCGCGTCGGAATCCCGCGCGCCCTCTTGTACTACCGCTACGGTATCGCCTGGCGCACGTTCTTCGAGCAGCTCGGGCGCGAGGTCGTGCTCGACGAGCCGTCCGACCGCGGCACGCTCGAGGTGGGCGACCGGCTCTCCGTCGACGAGTGCTGCCTGGCCTCCAAGCTCTTCTTAGGGCACGTGAGCGCGCTCATCGACGCCGGCGTGGACGCGGTCTTCGTGCCGAGCCTCATGGGCTACGGCCGCTTCGACACGTTCTGCACGAAGTTTCAGGCGCTGCCCGACCTCGCGGCGAACGCGTTCGCGGTGGCGGGGAGGCCCGTGCGCATCATCTCGCTGCGCATCGACGAGCTGCATGGCGAGACGGAGGAGGCCGCCTTCAAGGGCCTCGCCGCCCGCTTCGGCGCGAGCCGCAAGGAGGCCGCCCGCGCCTACAAGGCCGCCCGCGCGGCGCAGCGCTCCTACGACGAGGCCATGGCGCGCGAGCAGGAGAAGCTCGTGAAGAGCCTGGGCAAGCTGCCCGTCGCGGAGCGCCCGCTCACCATCCTCGTTGCGGCGCACCCGTACGTGAGCCACGACCCCTTTGTGGGCGGCGTGGTGGAGGATGCCCTGCGCGACCTGGGCGCGTGCGTGCTCTTCGCGGACGAGACGGACCGCGCCCGCGCGCTCAAGCGCAGCTACGAGTTCTCGCATTCCATCCCGTGGATCGTGAACCGCGAGCTCATCGGCTCGATCCTCATGCTGCACGAGCACATCGACGGCATCGTGCTCATGAGCGCCTACCCGTGCGGCCCGGACTCCATGGCCGACGACGCCATCGAGCGCTGCATCAAGGGCAAGCCCATCCTCACGCTCACCGTGGACGCCCAGGCGGGCACCGCCGGCGTCGAGACGCGCGTGGAGAGCTTCGTCGACATCCTTTCCTACCAGAAGAAGGGCGGGTACCTCAATGCGTAAGATCGCCTCGGAACCCGAGCAGAGCGCCGGCGAGCCCTGCGCCCGCGAGCCCCGCGAGGAGCGCGGTCGCATCACGCTCAAGCCCGGCGAGCCCCGGCCGCTGTTCTTCACCGGCAAGCACCGCAAGCGCGACCGCCACTCGCGCCACCGCGTCGCGTTCTTCCATTTCCGCTCCTACGGGCCGGCGTTCCGTTACTTCGCCGAGCAGGTGCTCGACGCGGACTACGTGCCCACGCCCACGCCCACGCGCGCCACGATCGAGCGCGGCGCCGAGATGAGCGCGGACTACGTGTGCACGCCGTTCAAGCACATCATGGGCGACTACGTGGCGGCGCTCGACGCGGGCGCGGACGTGCTCGTGCAGGTCACGGGCTTCTGTCGCCTCAACTACTACGGCGAGCTTGCGGAGATGATCCTGCGCGACGCGGGGTACGAGGACTTCCGCATGCTGAACTTCTCGGACGTCGCGACGGGCAAGGTCCGCGACTACGTGGCGTACTGCAAGAAGGTCGTGAACCCGGACCTTTCCATCGCGCACGGCGTGAAGAGCCTCTACGGCGCCTACCGCATGGTCGAGCACATCGACGCGGTGCGCGACCGCTACCTCGCCAACGCCGCCTTCGAGGTCGAGCCCGGGTCGTTCGACCGCGTGCGCCGCAGCTTCCTCTCGGACATGGACGCCGCGCAGACGAACATGGACATCGAGGCGGGGTTCCGCCGGGCGATGGACGCCTTCGACGCGCTGCCCCTGGACAAGCCGGAGCACCCGGTGCGCGTGGGCATCGTGGGCGAGTACTACACCGCGCAGGACCCCACGAGCAACCTCGACGTGGAGCGCAAGCTGCTCGACCTGGGCGTGGAGGTGTCGAACTGCATGTCCATCAGCCGCTTCAACCTGCACTACAACGCCGAGGCCTCCCGCGCGGCCATCGCCGAGTACAGCTCCTACGATATGGGGCCCACCTCGACGTTCAACATCGCGTGGGCGAAGCGCTATGCGGAGGAGGGCTACGACGGCATCATCCACATCAAGTCGGCCGGCTGCACGCCCGAGATCGACGTCATGCCCGTGCTGCAGCGCCTCTCCCGCGACTACCGCGTGCCGGTGCTCTTCCTCACCTTCGACACCCAGACCTCGGACGCCGGCCTGGACACGCGCCTCGAGGCGTTCTACGACATGATCGCGATGAGAAAGGTTCGCTCATGAAGGCATATCTCGGCATCGATACCGGCTCCATCTCCACGAAGGGCGTGGTGATCGACGAGGACAAGAAGATCATCGCCCGCAGCTACCTGTGGACCGAGGGCGACCCGGCGGGCGCGTGCCGCCGCGTGGTGGACGACCTGCGCGGCCAGATCGACCTGGATGAGGTGCAGGTGATGTCCATCGGCACCACGGGCTCGGCGCGCCGCCTCGTGGGCGCGATGCTCGAGGCGCAGGTGGTGAAGAACGAGATCACGGCGCACGCGGTGGGCACGACCTTCCTGCACCCGGACGTGCGCACCATCCTGGAGATCGGCGGCCAGGACTCCAAGATCATCTGCATCGAGAACGGCATCGCCGTGGATTACGCCATGAACACGCTCTGCGCCGCGGGCACGGGGTCGTTCCTCTCGAGCCAGGCGCACCGCCTGGGCGTGGAGGTCGAGGAGTTCGGCGAGATCGCGCTCACGAGCGAGAAGCCGGCGAACATCGCCGCGCGCTGCACGGTCTTCGCCGAGAGCGACCTCGTGCACAAGCTGCAGGTGGGCTACGAGAAGAAGGACGTCATCGCGGGGCTGTGCCGCGCGGTGGCGACGAACTACCTGAACAACGTGGGCAAAGGCAAGAAGATCGAGGCGCCCGTGGTGTTCCAGGGCGGCGTGTCGAAGAACGTGGGCGTGGTGCGCGCGTTCGAGGACGCCCTCGGCATGCCGGTGCTCGTCGACCCCGACGGCCACCTCATGGGCTGCTTCGGTGCGGCGCTGCTCGCGGCCGACGCCCCGGTGCTGCGCTCCGAGCCGTTCCGCTTCGATATCGACGACTTCGAGTTCCGCACGCGCGAGGTGGTGTGCGGGCACTGCGCGAACCACTGCGAGATCGTGTGCGTGTACCGCGACGCCGACCTCATCGATTCCTGGGGGAACCGCTGCGACCGCGGCGCGATTCGCCCGAAGCCCCGCGCCCGCGCCTGATGCACCGGCGCGCCGCGAAGGCGCGGTGATAAAATGGTGTCAGACACCTTTTTATCAGTTTCAGGGTGGTAACCCCGCGGCGCGCATGACCCGGCTCCGCCCGCGCTTGCTACAATGGACGAAAGAGTTCCGCGCATGCGCCCTCGGGTGGGGAGGTCATCATGTTCTGTCCGAAATGCGGTAAGAAGAACGTTGACGGTGCGAAGTTCTGCTCCTTCTGCGGGGCGGAGCTGCCGGCGGCGGTCGTGCGGGAGCCGGCCCCGGCGGCGGATGCGGCCGAGGAGAGCGCGGCTGCGACCACCCCGGATGCCGTGGCTGCGGCCGAGGCTTCCGCGACCGAGGTGCAAACCGAAATCGACGCGCCGTCCTCAGACGTGCTCGCGGATTCCGGCGCGGTGCCCGCGGCTGGCACGCCGTCCGCAGATTCGGGCGCGGGAAGCACCGCGGCCGCGGCCTCGTCCTCGGCCGCCACGGGTACGCGCGTGGTCGCCCCGGGCGACGTGCATGCCCCGCGCAAGCGCAGCAAACTGCCCGTCGCGCTCGCGGTCGTCGCGGTCGTCGCGGTGGCCGTCATTGCCCTCGCGGTCTTCGTCCTGCCGGGTGTGTTCGGCTCCATCTTCGGCGGCGATAGCAACGACGTCGACGAGCAGGCGAATGCCGCGAGCCTTAGCTACGGCCTCGCCTCGAGCGCGGACGGCTGGGATTACTTCTACTGCGTCACGCGCCAGGCGATCGTGCGCGCGAAGCCGGGCTCCGAGCTCGAGGACGTGCTCGTCGTGCCTGACGACCCCACGCTCACGTACGAGGCGCCGAAGTTCTACGTGACGAGTATCGCCGCCGATGGCGACCTCGTCTATTACGTCGCACAGAGTTTCAACAACACGAGCCCGTATACACAGCTCCGCTGCGTCAGCGGTGACGGCAAGGGCGATCATTTGGTGCTCGACCTGACCAACCAGAGCAGCGACGACGGCGCCTACACCATGGTGAGGGGACTCTACGCCTATGACGGCCGCGCGTACCTCGTGTTGAACGAGGGCTCCTACGATGCCGACATCTCCACCATGCGCGTTGTGAGCATCGGTGCCAGCGGCGAGGAGGAGCCGCGCACGGAATGCACGCTCGATGATAGCTACGACAGCGTCATCGTGACGCCGGAGAAGATCTACTACGTGCAGAACACCTACAACTCCAGCGCACAGAACTACACATCGATCTACATGGCGAATCTGGACGGCAGCGACACCTCGCGCGTGTTCATGGGCGAGGGCGAGTCGGTCAGCGACCTTGCGCTCGCGAACGGCAAGATCGTGGGCTGCTTCTACAACACGGTGGCGAACGCGCAGAACGTGAGGGTCATCGATCCCGAGACCGGTGAGGACGAGACGCTGTATGCGGGCCGGACCGATGAATGGATCAGGATGCTCGCGGTGTCCGATGACACGGTCTACCTCGAGAACGGCACCGTCGAACAGTATGACATCACGAGCTGGGACCTCATGACCGTGCCGCTTTCGGGCGGCGACGCGACCACGCTCGCGACCGATATCGACTACTACAACCCGACGGCCGCCGTGGTGAACGGGCACTTGCTCGTGCTCGAGAACGGCCAGGACATCTCGAGCAGCGGCGCGCGGGCGCAGGCGCGCGACCTCGAGAGCGGCGAGGTCATCGAGGAGTACCTCTAGGGCGTCCCGCGCGGGCGGTCGCTTGCAGAGACCGCCGGCTGCATAGGCGCATGAACGGCGTATGACACTACCCAGTGCCCCGTCGGTTGCGGTGGGGCACCGGGTCGCGTGGGTTTCGGCGCATATGAAAAACCCCGCGCGGGGCGGGGCTTTTGATATCAGTATGGTGCTGGGGGCTGAGTCAATCGAACCCGTCCCCAATGACTCGCGAGGCTACATGCGGTTCATCTCGTTGCCGACCTTGTTGTACCAGTCCTGCCAGGTGGGCGGGCAGTAGCGCTGGGCGGCGGCGGGCGTGAGGGTCGTGCCGTACATGTCGCGCAGGTAGCTCACGTGCTCGTAGATGCCCTCTTCCCAGCTGCCGAAGCTCACGAACCCGCCGCCCACGGCCGTCCAGCCCCAGGCATTGCAGGTGTTCGCGCAGTAGAGGCCCTTGGTGCTCTCGATGCAGGCGATCGCGGGCGACCAGCGCGGGTCGACGCCGTAGGTCCACGCGGCATCGGCGAACGCGCGGCCGTAGCCGGCGAGCGGGGAGCCCGCGAGGTACGCGTCGATGCGGCCAGTCCACTCGTTGACGAAGTCGTCACGCGACATGTTCCAGTTCACGGCACCGGAGTTCACGACGGTCGAGGCGGTCTGGCCGCCCTGGTCGGCGGAGCTGTAGGGGTTGTCGCCGCTCACGCCGGAACCCTCGCCGGCGGACGTGTCGTTCGCGGCGGCGGCAAGCTCGGCGGCGGCTTCGGCCTCGGCCTGCGCCTGCGCGGCGGAGCGGAGCGCCTGCGCCTCGGCGAGTGCATCGGCGGCAGCCTGCTTCTCCTCCTCGAGCTGCTGCTTCTGGGCATCGAGCTCGGTCTTGCGCTGTTCGAGCTCGGCCTGCATCTCGTTCAGCGACTCGATGGCCTCGGTGTTGGAGCTCTGGATCTGGTCCATGTAGGCGCAGGTGGTGATGAAGTCGCTCATGCTCTCGGAGCCCACCATGATGTTCACGAGCGGGTTGGAGCCCTGGCGATACTTGTACATGTCGCGCATCGCGGCGCTGGCAGCGGCCTGCTGCTCGGGAATCTCCTGCTCGAGACGCTCGATCTCGGCGGTGTTCTCGTCGATCTGCTTCTGCAGGTCCTCGAGCTTAGAAGCGGCCTCGTCATAGGCGGCGGCGGAGTCCTCGACCTGGGAGGTGGCCGCCTCGAGCTCTGCCTGGGTCTCGGCCGAGACCGCGTAGGCGGAGACGGGGGAGAGCGCAGGGGTCGCGGCGAAGGCCACGGCGAGCGCCGCGCACGTGAGGGCACGGGCGGGCCGGCGGGCGATCACGCGAACGATAGAGCGGTGTGTGTCACGCATAGATGTCCTCGACAATCTGGTTGCCTGAAACGCGAGAACGATTATAGTATGGTCGAAGAATTAATAACCCCCTGATTAAAGTTTAAGGCTCAAGTTGAAGGTTTAGGATAGGGCGCGACCTGCGCGTTCAATGAATCGTTAAGAAACGATGGAGTTTAAACTTCACCTTTAAGGTTAAGGCTTGAGGGTTTCGCGAGGCACCCGTGTACAGCCTGTCGCGTGGCGGCGGACGCGCAGCTCGCGGTGGTCGGCTGTGATAGCATAGGCCTCACGCAATCATTGGCCTCGATGTTGGTGCGGAGACGCACGGGCGGCCTCGGCCGTCCAGGGGAACGGGGTGCGAAGCCTCGGCTATACCAGTAACCGTGATTCGCGTGCCGCGGGAAGCGCGCCGTAGATCGGGCGGCGACGCGTCGGCACAGCAGCGATAAGCCGGATCGCCTCACATCGTATGCACCGCGAACGGAGCAGGTGCCAGGCCCTGGGGGAAAGGAATCCGGCATGGCTGGATGCACGCGGCGCGCAATGCGCCGCAATCCGAATGGAACAGATGTATTGGTGAACGAGGCGGGGGCGCGGGGCGGCGTGTTCGCTGGTGGCGCGCGCGGCTCCCATGTGGCCGGTCTCGCGCGCCGCGCGCTCGCGGCATCGCTCAGCGCGCTGCTCGCGTTCAGCCTGGTGCCCGCGCAAGCCTGGGCAGGGGAGGCCGCCGCGGCGAGCGGGGCGGCGGCCGTCGAGGAGGAAGCGAACGACGAGCAAGTCGAATTGAGCGAGCCATCCATCGAGGGCGACCAAGTATCCTCTGAGCCTGAGACGGAGGAAGTGTCCGACGCTTCGGCATCTATGGTAAGTGAGGACGGCAGCCAGGATAGCGGAGCCGGACAAGTCGGTTCCCCGTCGTCTCCGCAAGCATCGTCCGATCAAGTCGATGTGGCCGCGGACGAGATCGAGGTCACCGCAACCATCATCGGAGCCGATGCCGCCGGGAACACGCAGGTGTGGGTTCCTGAAGCTTCCTATACGGTCGAAGAGGGCTCTACGGCAGCCGATCTTATCGAGCGGATACTCGATGAGGAAGGTCTCGCCCACGAAGCGACGGGCCAGGGTACAAGCGACTACTATCTTTCGACCATCACCTCGCCGGACGGAAGCGTGCTTGGCTGGGATGCGGAGACGGGGAGGTATTGGCAGCTGTTCCAGAACGGCACGGCTGCGGAGACGGGCGCAGGTAGTATCGAGCTTGAGCCCGGCGATTCCATTGCGCTCTATTACTCTGCATATGGCGACGAACTGCCCGCAGAGGATCCTGGCCAGGGCAGCGTTGCCATCAACGTGATCGGTCGTGATGCCGCGGGCGATCCGCAGGATTGGGGAACGGTCGATATCCCGATCAACGATTCCTCCGCTACGCTCGATGTCATCAATGCCGCTCTTGATGAGCTCGGGCTCGCGCACGAATTCGAGGCTGCCCCAGATGACGATTCCATGCATCGAATCTTTAGCATCACTGCACCCGGCGGAGAGCCGCTCGTCTCCGGCGCCGTTGACGATAACACCTGGCTCGTAGACGGCGACGCAAGGTACTTCGCGGTCGACGGTGAGGGGGCGGATGTATGGATTGAGTATCTATCTCTGAACCCGGGA
Organism: Enorma timonensis; assembly: GCF_000321165.1. Classification (NCBI taxonomy): domain Bacteria; kingdom Bacillati; phylum Actinomycetota; class Coriobacteriia; order Coriobacteriales; family Coriobacteriaceae; genus Enorma; species Enorma timonensis. Next base: position 8,830 of record NZ_CAPF01000027.1, on the reverse strand, counting down.
AGTACGCTTACCATGTATTACGGCGCCTTCAACAAGGTTCCGGAAATCGATGATGGCGAAGACACCGAGCTCACCCCCGATGCGCCGCGTCCCGACTACGACTCCTCTTGGCCCTTCGCATCCGGCACCGCATCGGGCGCGGTGACGATCGCCCCGACACCGACCGAGGCTGCGGGTCTCGATTGGACGTACGATTTCGGCGCCAACGAGGGCGAACCTGCCCCCATCATCGTTAACGGCGACGTGTACCTCGTGGTGGGCAGTACGCTTCGCAAGGTCGATGGCGCAACGGGAGCGTTGCTTGTATCGGTCGAGGTGGGTGCTCCCATCGCGTATTTCTGCCGTCCCGTCTACGCGGATGGCCTCATCATCGTGCCCGCCGATGACGGTACGCTCACGGCGTTCACGGCGGATACGCTGACGGCGGTCTGGAAGTCGCAGCGGCTCTTCGATGACTCGTCCTACCAAGCTACGTCGACGCTTACGGTATCCAATGGCTATGTGTATGCGGCGTTCGGAGTGCCCGGCTCGAACGATAATCCCAGCACCGCGGGTGCGCTGGTGTGCGTTTCCGTGGCGGACGGATCCGTCAAGTGGGAGCGCTCCGCGCAGAGCGCCGATACGGGAACACTCGAGGGGTACTACTGGGCAGGTGCCGTGGCATCGGGTGATGACATCGTGATCGGCGACGATGCCGGGCGCGTGTCGCTTATCGATGGCGAGACGGGGGGTGTTCTCTCCCAAGTCTCCATCGGTGCTTCATGCCGTGCGGGAATCGTCGTCTCCGAGTCCGATCCGAATGCGTTTTTCGCGGTCGCGCGCGATGGCTCGCTGCATAAGGTCGTTCGCTCGGGCGATGTGCTCGCGCTCGCGGGTTCGGTTTCATTCGCCGCGGCCTCCACGTCCACGCCCGCGGTCGCGGGTGGCAAGGTGTTCGTCTGCGGCGTAGATGCCCAGGGCTACGGCACGTTGTCCGTAATCGATGGGGATTCGCTCGCGGTCGATCGCACGGTGCGCGGCGGGAAGGGCGCGGCGCAGAGCTCGCCGTTGGTCTCGACGCAGGCGGACGGCACCTACGTCTACTTCACCTGCAACGCCCTGCCGGGCGGCGTGTACGTCTATCGCGTGGGCGATGCGGCGGCGCGCGAGCTCTACGTGCCCGATGCAGATGAGCAGCAGTACTGCATCGCTTCGGTCATCTGCGACCCCGAGGGCGCGCTTTACTACTTCAATGACTCCGGCGTGCTGTTCAAGCTTTCCGGCCGTGCCCAGGTTAGCGTATCGTTCGATACCCATGGCGGCAGCGAGGTTGCTCCCGTCTATGTGCCGGTCGGAGGGCTTGTGCAGCAGCCTGAGAAGCCGACAAGGCCTGGGTACGTGTTTACCGGATGGTTCACCGATTCCGCCTGTACGCATGCCTGGGATTTCTCCACGCCGGTATCGGAGAGCATGACGCTCCATGCTGGCTGGCGAAAGGTCTCGTCAGCGGGCGGCACGCCCGCTGGCACCCCCGGTGCCAGCCTGATGACCCCGGTGGGCACGGTCGCTCCCGCCGCGACGCCGCTCGGCGCCAGCGAAGAGGCTGCCGCTGACGCCGCTGGGGCGGAGGCCATCGCGATTTCGGCCGACGATGCGGGCGGAGCGGTCGCGACACGCATGCTCGCGGCTCCCGTGGAGTCCTCGATGAACCCCTGGGCGATTGCCGGCGTGGTCGCGGGCATCGCGGGAATCGCCGCGATCGGGCTCTTCCTGGGCCTCGGCAAGCGTCAGGGAGGTCGCTGATGAACGGGGGACGTCGCCGCGCCATTATCGCCGGCGTGGGCATCGCGGTATGCCTTATTCTCGTGGTCGTGTGCCTGGGCTTCGTGCGTCCCGGTGCGGACGGCGGCTGGTCGGTCGCCTGGCTCTTCCAGACCACGGAGGAATCGGCTCAGGCTGCGGGGTCTTCGTCCGCCGCCACCACGGCTGAGGAGCCCGCGACGGACGCTGGCGCAGCCGATGCGCCCAAGAGCGATAGCGCCGCTGCCCAGCAGACGGACGGTGCATCCGCGCAGGATACGTCCTCTGCGAGCTCGCAGCAGGGCGGCGCGTCCAGCCAGGGCGCTGCGTCCGGCGGGAACTCGTCCAATTCCCAGGGTGGCGCGAGCGCATCGAACCCGGGCGCTGCGGGCGGCGAGGAGAGCTCGCAGACGGTAACTATCTCCGTAAGCATCGACTCGTCCCAGGTGGGGAGCCCTGTCTCGGCGAGCGGCACGTACACCTTCGATCGCGGCGCGACCGCCTACGATGCCCTGTGCGCGCTCGGGGTCTCCGTGAACGCGAGCACGTCGCAGTCCGGCGTCTACGTCATGTCCATCGGTGGCCTCGCCGAGAAGGAGCACGGCGCCACGAGCGGCTGGATCTACCGGGTGAACGGCGCGCAGCCGGCGACGAGCGCGAGCAACTACGTGCTCTCCGACGGCGACGTGGTGCGCTGGGTGTACTCGGTCTCGGAATAGGGGACCTCGCGGCGCGCTCGGAAGCCCATCTGGGCGCGCCGCCGCGCCTAACGCCCCTCCTGTGCCCCCTCCAAAACACAAAGCGAGCGAAACGAGCGTTTTATACGGGGGTGGCCAAGTAGCCGGCGAAGGGGTAACCTCGCTACCTGGGGCTTCGTTGGCGCGCAACCCCTTGCTACTTCGAGGGGTGCCTATAAACCGTTCGTTTCGCTCACTTTGAGAAATCAAAAGCGGCGCCGAGGTGTTCTCGACGCCGCTTTGCGCGTAAAAGGGTGTGCGGGCGCGTCGCCGCGCGGGCTATTCGGTGGTGGAGAGGAACTTCTTGCGCGTGAAGAAGTTGTACCACGTCACGCAGAAGGTCGCGAGCACCTTCGTGAGCTGGTAGGCGATGTTCAGCACGGTGACGCCCACGAACATGAGCACGTCGGTGAGCCCGAGGCCGATCGCGGAGAGAATCGCGAAGATGGTGAACTCGCGCTTGCGGCTCATGTCGTCGCGATGCGTGAAGACGTACTTCATGCTGAGCGCGTAGTTGAGCGCCACGGACACGATGAACGAGATCGAGGTGCTCACGAGGTAATCCACGTGCAGGAGCTCGGTGAGGGCAACGAGCAGTGCCCAGTCCACCGCGAAGGAGACAATCCCCACCACGGCGAATTTGCTGAACTGCTGAACCGCCGGCTTTGTGAGCGCGCTGCGCACCGAACCACTCCAAACGTCTCGGGTAACGGGCGCGTCTGCATGGCGCAGGCAGCCCGCTTGGGTCTTCGACTATAGCCGTAACGTCAGCGGTTTGTAAGCTCGCGGGAACATTTTTATCAAGTGCTCAGAAAAGCAGCGCTAAATCTGCACGTTTCGCTAGGCGCCCTTCTCCTCCAGGAAGATCTTGCGCGTCACGAAGTTCCACACCATGACGATGGCGGTGGCGCCCACCTTGACGAGCCGGTAGTCGAGGCCCGCGAAGTTCGTGCCGAGCCACATGAGGCCGTCGTTGATGCCGAGGCCGATCACCGAGAGCACGACGAAGATCGCGAACTCGCGCTCGCGGCTCATGCCCTCGCGGTGGCGGAACACGTAGCGCATGCTCGCCACGTAGTTGAAGATGAGCGACACGATGAACGAGATCGTCGCCGAGACGACGGGATTCAAGCCGAAGACCTCGGTCAGGAAGATGAGCACGCCGAAGTCGATGATCGTGGCGATGATGCCGACGATGCCGAATTTCATGATCTGCTCGATAAGGTGGCGCATGCTGCTCCTTTGCCAGAAAGTCCCGAGTGAGAGATTGTAGGTCAAAAAGGGACGGGTTCAAAACGTGAGAAAAGTAACGTTTTGAACCCGTCCCTTTTTATGGCAAAAAGTAACGTTTTAAACCCGTCCCTTTTTGATGCATCAGGCGCGCTCGGGGAGGGCGCCGGTGCGGTAGGCGTCGAGCAGGAGCCGCAGGTCGCCGATCTGCTCGCGGATCTCCTCGCCCGTGTCGGTGTCGCTCACCATGATGCGGTGGGTGGCCTGCGCGAAATGGTCGGTCTCGCTCTTGATGTCGGCGTTGTGCACGAGCGCCTCCTCGACGCTCTTGAACGCCTCGTGCGCCTTGAGGCGCATGCCGCGCGAGCTCGAGATGAGCGTGTAGCCCGCGATGCCCGTCTTCGGATGGTAGGCGCTGCAGAACCCGCCGTCGATGACGAGCAGCTTGCCGTCGGCGCGGATGGGCTTCTCGCCGCTCGCCGTCTTCACGGGGGTGTGGCCGTTGATGATGTGGCCCGTCTCCGGCGCGATGTCGAACTCGCGCATCACCGCGTCGCAGGCGCTCACCTCGTGCGTGAGCGTGAAGTAGGGGTCCATGGGCTCCTTCCAGGTGGAGGTGTCCTCGATGTAGGAGCGCTCGAAGGTCTTCACGTGGCGGCCGGACGCGGGCGAGCGGAAGCCGATCCACAGGTACCACAGCCAGTCGAGCGCCTCGCGGTCGCCGTCGCGCCAGGCGCGCCGCGCGATGCCGTCGCAGAAGTCGAGGTAATCCCTGCCGTTCCTCCAGGTGCCCTCGCAGTTCATGCTCGCGAATGTGCCGTCCTCGTTCATGGGCACGCAGCCGTGGAAGAGCAGGTTGCCGTTGCGCCTGAGGTACATGGAGCCGTTGCGGTAGAGGAAGTCCACGTGGCGGCGCAGGTGGTCGGAGCCCTGGAACTCCGCGACGAGCTTCTCGACGATGCGCCGCTCCTCGGGCGTGAGCTCGTAGGGGTGCTCGGGGTCGAGCGTGGGGAAGTCGCGCGTCACGAGCGGCCAGGTGACGCCGTCGATCTCCACCGTGCCGGCCTCCCGGTCGATCTTGCCCAGGAGCAGCCGATCTTCCATGTCGAACTCGGGGTGCCGCTGGATGATCTGCCCCTCGAGCTTGAAGAGCAGGACGTTCACGGCCTTCATGAGCGGGCTCAAGCGCTCGCCCGCCCGGTAGGTGCGGTCCGCGAACGCCACGAGCCCGCGCAGCGAGATGCCGTAGTCGTTCTCGAGGATCTCGTAGTTCCCGTAGCGCAGGTTGTTGCGCAGCACCGAGACCACGCACGCCTCCTCGCCGGCCGCCGCGCCCATCCACAGCAGGTCGTGGTTGCCCCACTGGATGTCGGTGCGCTGGTGCTTGCAGGCCATGAGGCGGTCGATGATCTTCGCCGCCCCGCCGCCGCGGTCGAAGATGTCGCCCACGAGGTGGATGTGGTCCACGGCGAGCACCTTGATGAGCTCGGCGAGCGAGGAGATGAAGTCCTCGGTGGAGCCCGTCTCCAGGATGGAGTCGAGGATGCGCTCGTGGTAGCGCACGCGCTAATTGTTCTCGTCCGGGTGCGTGTGCAGCAGCTCGTCGATGATGTAGGCGAAATCGTGCGGGATGGCCTTGCGCACCTTCGAGCGGGTGTAGCGGCTCGAGAGGCGGCGTGTGACGGCGATGAGCCGGCTGAGCGTCTGCTTCGTCCAGGTGGGGGAGTCCTGGCGGGCGGCGCGCACGAGGGCGAGCTTCTCGTGCGGGTAGTAGATGAGCGTGCAGAGGTCGGCCTTCTCGGCCTCGGTGAGCGTGTCCTCGAACACCTCGTCCACATGCTCGCGCACCACGCCGGAGCAGTTGTTCAGGATGTGCATGAACGCCTCGTACTCGCCGTGGAGGTCGCTCATGAAGTGCTCGGTGCCCTTCGGCAGGTTGAGGATGGCCTGCAGGTTGATGATCTCGGTGAACACCGCCTGCTGCGTGGGAAACTGCTGCGAGAGCAGCGCGAGGTACTTCATCGATCGCTCGAGGCGCTCGTGCATGGGGTGGCCTCCTTCGTGTGGTCTGGATGCCCGGCGCGCCGCCCGGCATCGACGGGTCACGCACACATATATAAGATTATCCGTTTTGCGTCCGTTGTGCGCCGTGCGGCAGGAGGCATCGCGTGAAACGTGGAGGAACGGTGAGAATGCAGGGGGCACCGCAGGGTGGCAAAGCGCGCAGCTGTCGAGTACAATGAACGTCGTATGTTCCGGGAGCGCGCCGCGAGCGCGAAGGCTTCCGGTACCGGAACGATTGCGAGCCATAGCCGAAGGGAGGGAAGACGATGAGCGAACCCAGGCACGATGACATGAAGAATGTCATTTGGGGGGGGGCAATCGTCGCATTCCCGTGGCTGAGGAGCGGCAAGGACAGCCGCCTTCAGATTCCGGCAGGCATTTCAAGCAAGCTGCTGTAACAACCGATACACGTGAATCCGCGGGCGCCTCGAGCAAGGAGGCGCCCCGCGACACCGCCGCGCGCACGGCGCCCAAGCCCGTCGCGCCCGCCCAGCAGGACGAGCCCCTGCGCCGCGTCAAGAAGCGCCGCCATCCCGCGCTCAAGATGCTCGGCATCGGCTGCGGCAGCCTGCTCGCGCTCGCCCTCGTCTTCGTGGCGATCTTCGCCGTGTGGTTCGGCGGCCTCAGCTCCTCGATGCAGGTCGATGACGAGCAGGAGCGCCAGGACCTCGAGGACAGCCTCGTGGACACGAGCAGCGACAGCGATGCATTCTACACGCTCATCCTCGGCCGCGACGCGCGCCCGGGCGATGAGGTGAGCCGCAGTGACGTCATCATGCTCGCGCGCATCGACCCCAAGACGGGCACCGTGACCCTCATCTCCATCCCGCGCGACACCATGGTCACCATCAACGGCGAGACGCAGAAGATCAACGCCTCCTACGCGTTCTCCGGCGCGGGCGGTGCCGTGCGCTGCGTCTCGCAGTTCGCGGGCGTGGACATCACCCATTACGTGAGCATCGACTTCGAGGGCCTCGTCGAGGTCGTCGACATGCTCGGCGGCGTGTGGGTCGATGTCCCCGAATCGTTCTCCACCGGCGGCTACAGCTTCGAAGCCGGCGAGCAGCTCCTCACGGGCGACGAGGCCCTCGCGTTCGCGCGCGACCGCTACCACGTCTCGGGCGGCGACTTCGGCCGCGCCCAGGCGCAGCGCATCCTCGTCGAGGCCATCGTGCGCCAGGTGCTCGCGAGCTCGCCCATCGAGCTCCCCGGCCTCATCTCCAAGCTCGCGGGCTGCATCACCACGGACCTCTCCGCCGTCCAGCTCGTGGAGCTCGCCCAGCAGTTCGTGGGCAAGGACCTCACCATGTACTCCGCCATCTGCCCCAGCTACACGCTCTATCAGGACGGCGTGAGCTACGTGGGCACGATGTTCGACGAATGGCGCCGCATGATGCAGCTCACGGACGCCGGCCTCGACCCCAACAGCGAGACCGCCGAGATTCCCGAGGCGCAGCAGGCGGATACCGAGCTCGGCGCGGCTTCCAACTCGCCCGCGCCCCGCGACTACCAAGGGCTCGCGGAGAACGCGATGACGACCGACGACGTCGCGGCCGCATCGTAGGACACGCTCTCGTGAAGTGAAAGGCATTCGATGACTCTTCTGGAACTCCTGCAACTGCTGCGCAAGCACCTCAAGATCGTGGTGCTCCTGCCCATTGCGTGCGCGGTGGCCATGGCGCTCGCGAGCGTGCTCGTCATGCGCAACACCTACACCGCGCAGACGGACATGTACGTGCTCGCGTCGAGCGAGGGCGAGTCGAGCGGCGCGCTCTCGAGCGACCTCTCCGCGAGCCAGATGCTCACGAATGACGTGGCGCAGCTTCTGAAGAGCGACCGCGTGATGTCGGACGCGGCGGACGACCTGGGCCTCCCGAACCTCGATGCATACGACATCACCGTGTCGAGCGAGTCCACCACGCGCGTGATCACGCTGTCGGTGACCGGCGGCGACGCGCGCGGCGCGGCCAACGTGGCGAACGCGCTCGCCAAGAACGTCTCGCAGGTGGCGCGCGAGGTCATGAACGTCCAGAGCGTGAACGTCATCGATGAGGCGCCCGTGCCCCAAGCGCCGAGCGGCCCCAACCGCCCGCTCTACATCGCCGTCGCCTTCATGGCGGGGCTCTTTTTGGCCGTGGCGATCGTCGTGGTGCTCGACCTCGTCGACACGCGCGTGCGCACCGCCGAGCAGGTCGAGGAGCTCCTGGGCGTGCCGGTGATCGGGCGCATCCCCGAGATGAAGAAGGTGAAGTAGATGTTCGGCAAGAAGAAAGGCGGCTCGGACGCCGCCGTGGTGCAGAACGCCGCGAAGACCCTGCTTGCGAACGTCCGCTTCGCGAGCGTGGACAAGCCGGTGAAGTCCATCGTGCTCACGTCCTCCGTCCCCAACGAGGGCAAGTCCACCGTCGCCTACCAGCTCGCGCAGGCCATGGCCTCCGGCGGCAACCGCACGCTGCTCATCGAGTGCGACATGCGCCGCCGTTCGCTGGCCGATATGATCGGCGTGCGCGCCCGCTACGGCATCTACGCCGTGCTCTCCGGCCAGGTGGAGCTCGCCGACGCGGTCGTGCGCACGCAGCACGCGAACCTCTCATTCCTCGATTGCGAGCCGCACATCCCCAACCCGGCCGACCTGCTCGCGAGCAAGCGCTTCCTGCACCTCGTGGGCACCGTGACGGCCGACTACGACTACATCGTGTTCGACACACCGCCCATCGGCACGTTCGTCGACGCCGCGGTGATCGCGGCCATCGTGGACGCCACCGTGCTCGTCGTGCGCGAGCGCTTCGCCAAGCGCGCCGAGGTGCTCGGCGCCTACGAGCAGCTCAAGAAGGCCGACGCGAACGTGATCGGCGTCGTCATGAACATGGTCGAGGCGGAGTCGAGCGAGTACTACTACGCCTACTACAACAAGGACGGCAAGCGCGTGCGCAAGAGCAAGGGGCACACCGAGGACGGTCCCTCGCTGCCGCCGCAGCGCGGTGGGAGCGCAGCGGGCGCCGCGGGCGCGACCCCGGCAG
>NZ_CAPF01000028.1:0-14956 GCF_000321165.1 Enorma timonensis | reverse complement strand
TGAGCTCGCTGGTAACGGATCGCCTGGCGGCGTATTACGAGACCGTCACCAAGCACAACCTCAAGTACCGCCGCTATTACCACCAGTTCGACTACTGAGCGTAAGGAGTGAGCATGGTATTCAAAGCTGCGATCTGCAGTCTCCTGTATCTGTTCTTCGGCTTCTTCGATTACCAGCTGGGAACGTTGTACGCCTTTCGTCCGATCGTCGTCTGCCCGGTTGTGGGAGCCGCACTCGGTGATTTTCAGACCGGTCTCGCACTCGGCGCGAGCCTTGAGCTGCTGTTCATGGGTTCGGTGTCCATCGGCGCGTATGTTCCGCCGGATTGCACGTCGGCGGCAGTGCTGTGCACCGCCTACGTCGTGCTGCTCGATGTCGATATCGATGTGGCCGTCGGCCTGGCCCTGCCCATCGGCACCATCGTGCTCGCGCTTGAGAATCTCTGCCAGCCCATTTCCAACTGGTTGCTGACGTTCATTCCGAAGTTCGCCCAAAAGGGCGAGAGCGGCAAACTGCTTGGCCTGCACTGGGTCATCGGCACCTGGGCGCAACCGCTGTATTTCATCGTGCACTTCTGCGCGATCTACTTTGGTTCCGACGCGGTTGCGTGGATCGTGGGCGTCGTGCCCGAGTTCGTGCTCAACGGCTTTGCTGCCGGCGCGAATATCCTGCCTGTCATGGGATTCGCCATGCTTGCCCGCATGATCTTGACGAAGCGGCTGCTGCCCTTTTATTTCCTGGGGTTCTTGCTGACCGCCTACATCGGCGTGCCCGTGCTGGGTGTGGCGCTGCTGTCCATCATCATCGGCATTGAGTACACCGGCATCATGAAGCCGAAGGCTGCTGCTCCTGCATTGGAGGGGGACGACGATGACTTCTAAGCTTGAGATGGGGCAAAACCCCTATGCGATCACCAAAAGCGACCTTATCAGGATGTCATTGAACGTCGGCTCGCTCGGTGTCGAGTACTCTTGGACCTATGCAAACCAGATGGGTCTTGCGTTCGGCGTCATGATGGACAAGATCTTGAAGAAGATCTACCACGATGATCCCGAGGGTTATGCCGCCGCACTGGAGCGCCATACCTCGTTCTTCAACATCACCGTCCAGTTCGCCCCATTCGTCGGCGGTATCGCTGCATCCATGGAGGAGAAGATCGCCCGCGGGGAGATTCCCGCCGCTTCCGTCAACGAAGTCAAAGCTGCGCTCATGGGGCCCTTGTCCGGCATCGGTGACTCCATCTTCCTCACCACGCTTCGTGTTCTTGCGGCTGGTATCGGTGTATCGATGGCGCAGATGGGCAACCCGCTTGCCCCGCTCGTGTTCCTGCTCATCTACAACATCCCTGCGTTCGCTTTGCGTATCTGGGGTGTTCAGAAGGGCTATGAGCTGGGTGTGGGTATGCTCGAGGCCGCGCAGCAGAACGGCATCATGGACAAGGTCATGACCATCGCCGGCATCGTGGGCATCATGGTGCTCGGATCTATGACCGTCGATATGTTCTGGGCGGAAATCGCGGTTCAGTTTGGATCGGGCGATGAGGTCACCGCCTTGCAGGATGTGCTCGACAGCATCCTGCCGGGCATGTTCGCGCTCATCTGCATGGGGCTCTATTACTGGCTGCTGGGCAAGAAGGTTTCGCCGACCATTCTGATCTTGGGAACGATGCTCGTGGGCGTCATCGGCGTGTACTTCGGCGTCTTGGCATAGCTTATACAGCGCTTTGCGCGATGGAAGCGCCCGGGCGGTCACATGGTGATCGTCCGGGCGCGCCCATGGATTTGCACCATACGATACGTAAGAGAACATGCAAGTGGAGTTGATATCGTGTCACGCGCGCAGCTCAGCGCATCCGACTGGCGGCTCATCGGTATCGAGTCGCTCCAATGGTGCGCCAACAACGCGGTGTATTTTCTGGGTTTGATAGGAATCGCAACGTATGACTTGGGAGGAGGCGCGCTTCTTGTCGCGGGCATCACACTTGTCCGCAATCTGGCAACATCGATTGGCAATATGGGCGCCGGGGCCGCGATCGACCACTGGGGGCCGCGGCGCGTTACGCTTTTCACGCTCGCCTTCACCATCATCGCGAGCACTATCGTGGGGCTTGTGCCCACGACGGCAGGCGTGCTTCTCGCCGCGGCGGTTTTCTTGGGAATATCGGGCGGCTGCATCAATACCTGCACCCATGCGTTTCCCGGATACCTTGAGCCCGATTCCATGAAGCGGCAACGCTTGAACGGGCTCATGATGTTCTACAGCAATATCGCGTACACGCTCGGGCCGATTGCGGGCGGCCTGCTCGTTGCGGTGTTCCCGACGCGATCGGTCTACCTGTTCATGGCGGCGCTCATGGCGGTGGCGCTTGTGTTGGCTTGGCGCTGCAACGAGGTGCGTCAGCCGGCGCGTGACACGGCGGAGCGGCAGGGGGCGCTTGCACGCATAGGTGCCGGAGCGCGGCTCACCTTCACATCCATAGGGCTCTGCGTGATCTTCTTCTCAGGGTTTTTCGGCAACTTCGCATTCGGTGCCTTCGATTCGCTCGAGTCGCTCTTCTATCGCGATGTACTGCACGTGGACATCGTCTGGCTCGGGCTGCTCTCCTCGGTCGTTGGCGTGACGTCATCGATAGGCTCATACGTGCTCACGCGCGTGCCGGCGGGCTTCGCGAACGTCCGCGCCCTGCTGGCGTCGCTGTTGCTCGTCGGAATCGGGTCGATGGTGTATGTGGGAACCGACATCTTGGCCGTCGCCATTCTCGGGCAGGCGATCAACGGGCTTGCTTGGGGTTTCTTGGAACCGTTGCAGATGAGCCTTGTTCAGGAGCGGGCACCGCTCGAACACCTTGGCAGCGTCATGGGGTTCGTGCGGTTCGGTCTTATGAGCGCGGGTGTGCTGCCTGTGCTCGCAGCGCCTGCCATGGCAGATGCCTTCGGTGTCCAGGCGGTGCTGTTCGGTTCTTCATGCTTCATCGCAGCGGTCGGTCTGCTGTCCCTTGTGTGGTGGATGCGCTTGGAGCGGCGGCGGGGGACGGTATAACGTCGCATTGCTGTTTTGAAACGCTTGGCGATGCCCTCGGGGCGGGTTTCCACGAGTCGGATGACTCGGTGAGACCCGCCCCGAATGGCCTTGCGCGCTGTGTTGCGTTGCTTCTCGCTAGTCGGTTTCGATGGCTTCGATCGCCCAGGGTGCTCCGGGGGTGTCGGGGGAGCGGTGCTTGAGGCGGATGGTCGCCGTGCGGCGCTCGCCGTCGCGGATGTAGCGCAGCGGGAAGGCGATGCGCTTGCGGCCGAGCTCGGCGGTGCCGCGCTCGATGGCGATGAGGAACCACTCGCCGGCGATGCCGAGGGCGTCCGCGCCGAGGGGCAGCAGGGCGGAAAGCTCATGGAGCAGGCTCGTCGGGCACCAGACGTCGGTCGTGAAATCCTGCGGGTAGGTCTCCGGGTCGATGGGCGGCTCGGGTGCGGGCTCGGGAGCCGCGGGCGCGGACTGCGGCGTCGGGGTTGCCGCTGCTACCACGGTGTTTTGCGCGCGCTCGGTGCGCGGGGCGGCGAGGGGAACAGCCGGCGGCTCTGCGCTCGCGGCGTCCGGCTGCGGGCCTGCCGTGACCGGCTGCGCGTCTGCCGCGACCTCTCCGGCGTTGACGCGTTCCGGATTCCCCGCCGTCGCAGGGGTGGACGCAAGGGTCTGGATGCCGGCGTTCGCGTGCTCCGGGTCATAGATGACGGTGAGCGAGATGGACGGCTCGGGCGCGGGCTCGGGCTCTGGCTGAGAGGTCGGTGTGGACGCGGGCTCGGGTTCTGCCGCCGTCACGGGTTCAGGCTCGGCCGTCGCCGCAGGCGCCTCGTCCGCCTCCTGCACGCCATCCTCGGTCTCTTTGGCCTGCATGGTTTCCACGGCAGCGTCCTCTGCCGCCGCTTCGCCTTCGGGTGCCTGCTCGGGCTCGGCAGGGGCATCCGCGCTCTCGGCAACCTCATCGGCGGCCGCCTCGACGACCTCCGCCTCGACCTCGGTCTCGACCACCACGGCGCGCGGCCGCACCGGCTTCAGCGTGCGCTGCCCGCGCTTGCGCTTCCAGGGCTTGCCGGATTTCCCCGTCGCCCCGTCGCCCGCCGCGTCGAGGATCGCGTCCCATTCGGGCTGCGCGACGAGGGTGGCGTAGACGCGCCCGCCCTTGAACACGGTGAGCGTGACGAACTCGTCGAGCTCCTCAAGCAGCTCGCGGACGCCGCCGTACCCGAGCGACGCGGCGTCGAGCCCATCGCTCGCGAGCGCCTCCTCGATTTGCGTCATGAACGCCTGGCGGCCAACCCCGATGGTTGAGCGGAGCAGCCCGTAGAGGTAGATGCGGTTGTTTTGATTCAGCTGCGGTTGTTGCTGCGATGCCATGATGCCCCTTTGCTCGATGTTGTTCGACAAGCATCTTACCATCGCCTCCCAAGGCGTGGCCGTTTGCCGTCGCGAGCGTGCGCTGCGGGGCGGGGAGGGCAGGTGGCGCGCATCGCTATGCGGCCGCGGGCCGGCGCGCCCTACGCGGACGCGGCGTTCGCGCCGTCCGTGGTGTCGCCCCCGCTCGTCGAGCCGTCGCCCGTGCCGGGCGTCGTCGCGGTCGTCTGGTCGCCGCCGTCCGCGGCGTCCTGGTCGCTGTCCGTCGGCGTTTCGGGCGTCGTCGCGGTGCTGCTGTCCTGGTCGTCTTCCGTCGTATCGTCATCTGGCTTCGTCGTGCTCGTGTCGGGCGTCTCGGGCGTCGTCGTGCTGGGCTCCGTCTCGTCCGCAGGGGTCGTCGTCTCGTCCACGCGCTCATCCCGCGCGCTGTCCTGCGACGAGAACAGGGGAGCGGGCTTCGCGCCCAGGCCCTCGCCCGCGGTGGTGGCGAGGATAATCGCGGCGCAGACGCCCACGGCGACGACGGCGGCCGCCACCGAGAACCCGATGACCTTGCGCTGCGTGGCCGCGCGCGCCGCCTTCGCCCGGGCGCGGAGCCGCTCGGGGGCGACGCGGGCGCCCGGGTAGGCGCGCTCCTCGGCGGAGAGCTGGCCGTTCGCGTCGCGCTCGAAGCTCGCGCCCGTCTCCCAGCCGTTTGCGGGGATGTCGCCTCCCTTGGTGTGCGCGCTCTTGATCGCGTCGGCGCTCGCCGTGATGAAGCGGCGGTAGATCTGCGAGGAGACGACCGTCACGACCGAGCTCACCGCCGCGCCGATGACCGAGCCCGCGATGCCGATCTGCGACGCGAGCATCACCGAGGTGGCCGCGGCCGCGGCGCCGGCGATGATTTGCGCGAGCGAGAGGCCGTCGAACAGCCCGGGCTTCTGCGCGCGCTCGTAGGCCAGGGTGTTGCCGATGGACACGTCCCGCTCGCTCGAGGACTGCGCGATGACGCGGGTCTCGTCTGCAGCGTGGGCGCGGGCCATATCCACGCCGCGGGCGCGGGTCTCGTCTGCCGAATAGACACGGGTTTTGTCCGCATCGCGGACGGTGGTGTTGTTCAAATCGGGTGCCATGGTGCCTCCCGGGAATCGCTTCGGTACCGCCCGGCCGAGTCCGCGCGGTGCCCTACATTCTTACCCGACGCGCCCGCGCGCGCACGCCCGCCGAGCGGATACCACAGGGTCTGGATAATCGGTTCGCGGAGCTCCGGGCGACGCGGTATCATGGGGGACACGTGTTCTGAGACGAAGGGGAGCGACGATGGGCGAGCTCGATACGATACCCGTGGCCGGGGGCGCAGACCCCGCCGCGGACGGCTTCTTCCGCATCGCGGCGGCCACGCCGAAGATCCGCGTGGCGGATGTCGAGGGCAACGCGCGCGCCGTGCTCGCATGCGTGCGCGCGGCGGCCGAGGCGGGCGTGGGCGCGCTCGCGCTCCCCGAGCTCTGCCTCACGGGGTACACCTGCGGCGACCTGTTCCAGAACCGCCCGCTCGTCACCGCCTGCGAGCGCGCGCTCGCGTGGCTCCTCGCCGAGACGCGCGACGTGCCCGTGCTCTTCACCGTAGGCCTGCCCGTCGCGGCTGGCGGGGCGCTCTACAACTGCGCCGCCGTGTGCTGCGCGGGCGAGCTCCTCGGCCTCACCGCGAAGTCGTATCTGCCCAATTACGGCGAGTTCTACGAGCGGCGCTGGTTCGAGCCCGCGCCGGTCGAGCCCCGCTGGGTGCCGTTCGCGGGCGAGGACTCGGTGCCGCTCGGCGCGGGTCTCGTCTACCGCTGCGTCGACCCCCTGCTCCAGGGCGTCGTCGTGGGCGTGGAAATCTGCGAGGACCTTTGGGTCGCCGCGCCGCCGAGCACCGAGATGGCGCTCGCGGGAGATGCGACCATCATCTTGAACCCGTCCGCGTCCGACGAGATCGTGGGCAAGGCGGCGTACCGGCGCGACCTCGTGCGCGGCCAGAGCGCGCGCCTGTACTGCGCCTACGCCTACGCGGACGCCGGGGCGGGCGAATCGACCACCGACCTCGTGTTCGCCGGCGAGAACCTCATCGCGGAGAACGGCAGCCTGCTCGCGCGCACGCCGCTCATGAGCTGCGACATGGCCGTGGCGGACGTCGACATCGACCGCCTCGTGGCGGAGCGCCGGCGCTCGAACACCTGGAAGCGCCCGGTGGGCGGGGAGGGTGCCTGCTGCGAGGTGCGCTTCTCCTTCGCCGGCGAGATGGCGCGGGATGCGCCCGACCTCATGCGCAGCGCCCTCGACATCGACCGCGTCTTCCCGCGAACGCCGTTCGTCCCGGTCGACCACGGCGACCTCGCCGAGCGCTGCGAGGAGATCTTCAGCCTGCAGGCGGCCGGCCTCGCCACGCGCCTCGCGCACACCGGTACGCGGCACGCGGTCATCGGCCTCTCCGGCGGCCTCGACTCCACGCTCGCCCTGCTCGTGACCGTGCGCGCGTTCGATTCCATCGGGCTCGACCGCACGGGCATCACGGCGGTCTCGATGCCCGGCTTCGGCACGACCGGGCGCACGAAGGGCAACGCCGCGACGCTCGCCGCCGCGCTCGGCGTCGACTTCCGCGAGATCCCCATCCACGCCGCCGTGGAGCAGCACTTCCGCGACATCGGGCACGACCCCGCGGTCACGGACGTCACCTACGAGAACAGCCAGGCGCGCGAGCGCACGCAGCTGCTCATGGACATCGCCAACCAGGCCGGCGGCTTCGTGATCGGCACGGGCGACCTCTCCGAGCTCGCGCTCGGGTGGGCGACGTACAACGGCGACCACATGAGCATGTACGGGGTGAACGCGAGCGTGCCCAAGACGCTCGTGCGGCACCTCGTGCGCTATGCGGCGAACGCGTTCGGCGGCCAGATCGAGCGCACGCTCCTCGACATACTCGACACGCCCGTCTCGCCGGAGCTTCTGCCCCCCACGGGCGACGGCCAGATTGCCCAGCGCACGGAGGACCTCGTGGGGCCGTACGAGCTGCACGATTTCTTCCTCTACCACCTGCTGCGCTTCGGGTTCGCGCCGGGGAAGATCTTCCGCATGGCGTGCCGGTCGTTCGCGGGCACCTACGACGCGCACACGATTTGGAGCTGGCTGCGCGTGTTCTACCGGCGGTTCTTCGCCCAGCAGTTCAAGCGCAGCTGCCTGCCGGACGGGCCGAAGGTGGGCTCGGTGACCCTCTCGCCGCGCGGCGACTGGCGCATGCCGAGCGACGCGAGCGCCCGCCTCTGGCTCGCCGAGATCGACTCCCTCGAACCCTGATCATAAAGGGACGGGTTCAAAACGTTACCTTTTGCCATACTTGGGGACAGGCTCTGCGCGCCCCGATGGCATCAAGGTCGGAACCTGTCCCCAAATGAAGCAAAAAGTAGCGTCTTGAACCCGTCCCTTTTTGACGCATTGAAAGGATGATGAACATGCAGTTCTCCCAGCGACTCGACCGCTTCGGCGCCGAGGTCTTCAGCTCGCTCAACGCCAAGCGGCTCCAGCTCGAGGCCGAGGGGCGCACCATCTACAACCTCTCCGTGGGCACGCCGGACTTCGCGCCCTACGCCCACGTGGTCGAGGCGCTCCGCGACGCGGCGGCGGATCCCGCGCAGTGGAAGTACAGCCTGGGCGACCTGCCCGAGCTCAAGCAGGCCGTGTGCGACTACTACGCGCGGCGCTTCGGCGTCGAGGGCATCACGCCCGACATGGTGGCCTCGTGCAACGGCACGCAGGAGGGCGTCGGCCACCTGGGGCTCGCGCTGCTCGACCCCGGCGACACCGTGCTCGTGCCGGATCCATGCTACCCGGTCTTCGAGGCGGGCGTGAAGATCGCGGACGGCGAGCTGGCGTACTACCCGCTCTCCGCCGAGCACGACTTCCTCCCGTACGTCGCCGGCATCGACCCCGCGGTCGCGGACCGCGCGAAGTACATGATCGTCTCGCTGCCGGCGAACCCCGTGGGCAGCGTCGGCACGCCGGAGCTCTACGAGGAGCTCATCCAGTTCGCGCGCGAGCACGACCTGCTCATCGTGCACGACAACGCGTACTCGGACATCGTCTACGACGGTCCGGCGGGCGGGAGCTTCCTCAGCTACCCCGGCGCGCTCGAGGTGGGTGTGGAATTCTTCTCGCTCTCGAAGTCGTTCAACGTCACGGGCGCGCGCATCGGCTTCATCGTGGGCCGGTCGGACGTGGTCGCCGCCTTCGCGAAGCTCCGCAGCCAGATCGACTTCGGCATGTTCTTCCCCATCCAGAAGGCCGCGATCGCCGCGCTCACCGGCCCGCGCGACGAGGTCGAGCAGCAGCGCCTGCGCTACCAGGAGCGCCGCGACGTCCTGTGCGACGGCCTCGAGCGCATCGGCTGGGAGCGGCCGAACGCGCACGGCACGATGTTCGTCTGGGCGAAGCTGCCCGGCGGGCGCACGGATTCCATGGCGTTCTGTGAGGAGCTCATGGAGCGTGCGGGCGTCGTGGTGACGCCGGGCGCGAGCTTCGGGCCGTCGGGCGAGGGCTACGTGCGCATGGCGCTCGTGCTGCCGCCCGAGGGGCTGCGCGCCGCCGTCGACGCCATCGAGGCCGCCGGGATTTAGAGCGACGAGATACTGGGTAGGAAACGGGTTGTAGGCCTTGTGCCATGCAGGTGCCGCCGCGACGCAAGGGTCGCGCGCCGGCAAAGAGATAAGGAGCTGCATATGGTCAACAATCGCAAGGTAGCCGTAGTGGGCTGCGGTTTCGTGGGTTCATCGTCGGCGTTCGCCCTCATGCAGAGCGGGCTGTTCTCGGAGATGGTGCTCATCGACGTCGACCGCGCGCGTGCCGAGGGCGAGGCGCTCGACATCGCGCACGGCACGCCGTTCGCCACCCCCATGAAGATCTACGCGGGCGACTACGCTGACGCCGCGGACGCGGCCATCATCGTCGTGACGGCCGGCGCCGCCCAGAAGCCGGGCGAGACGCGCCTCGACCTCGTGAACAAGAACGTCCGCATCTTCCAGGGCATCATCCCGCAGATCCGCGACAGCGGCTTCGAGGGCATCCTGCTCATCGTGTCCAACCCTGTCGACGTGCTCACCTACGCCGCCATCAAGATGTCCGGCCTGCCCGAGGGCCACGTGATCGGCTCGGGCACCGTGCTCGATTCCGCGCGCCTGCAGGAGGCGCTCGGCGCGCACCTGGGGGTCGACCCGCGCGACGTCGAGGCGTACGTCATCGGCGAGCACGGCGACTCCGAGCTCGCCGTGTGGTCGAGCGCCGACGTGGCGGGCGTGCCGCTCAAGGACTTCTGCGAGATGCGCGGCCACTTCGACCACGAGGAGGCGGAGCGCCGCATCGCCGAGGATGTGAAGAACGCCGCCTACGAGATCATCGACCGCAAGCACGCCACGTATTACGGCATCGCCATGAGCGTGAAGCGCCTGTGCACCGCCATCATGCGCGACGAGAAGTGCATCCTGCCCATCTCCGCCCTCATGGTGGGCGAGTACGGCATCTCCGACGTCGCGATCTCCATGCCCACCATCGTCGGCCGCGACGGCGTCGAGTGCCGCGTGCCCATCTCCCTCGATGAGGAAGAGCTCGCCGAGCTCCACCGCTCCGCCAAGGCGCTGCGCGACGTTATCGACGGTATCGAGGTCGAGCTCTAGGAGGCTGCCATGCCGAGGCTGTCCGACCACCTGCCCGACATCCCCGGCGCGCTGAAGCGGGTGCTTCCGGGGGATGCTGCCGGCGGCGAAGCTGAGCCAGACGCTGCATCCAACGGCGACGTGAACGGGGACGGCACCGCGCCGTCCCCGTCTTCGCAGCAGCCGTCCGGAGCGCACAAGAAGCCCGGGTCGTTCCTCACCTACGCGCAGACGCAGCTCGATGGCTTCGATGCGCGCCCGCTGTGCCTGGTGGACAGTCTCGTGCTGTCGTGGCTCGCGTACTTCCGCCTCACGCCCGCGCTCGAGGCTGCGCGCACCGATGAGGGCATCGCCCTGCACGAGCTTATGCGCGCGGAGGACTTCGACGAGATGTTCGGCACGAGCTTCGATGCCGACGGCAGCCGCGAGCTGCTCTTCGCCGTGTGCGCGAGCCCGCGTTTCCGCAGCGTGCGGCTTACGCGCCTGCGCTTCAAGACGGATGCGGACGTCGAGGAGCAGTTCGCCGCCATGACGTTTTTGCTGCCCACGGGTGAGGCCTACCTCGCGTTCCGTGGGACGGATTCCTCGCTCGTGGGCTGGAAGGAAGACTTCAACATGGCCTCGTCCTGCCCGGTGCCGGCGCAGGAGGAGGCGCGCGCGTACGTGGAGCGCGTGGCGCCCAGCGTGGCGGGTCCCCTGTACCTCGGTGGGCATTCGAAGGGCGGGAACCTCGCGGTGTATGCCGCCGCGACCGTCCCGCGCGCGGTGCAGGATCGCGTGCTCGCGGCGTTCTCCCACGACGGTCCCGGATTTCCGCCCGCGTTCCTCGAGGGGGAGGGGTATCGCCGCGTGCGCGGGCGCGTGGCGAAGATGGTGCCGAAATCCTCGGTCATAGGGCTCATCATGGACGACGGCGCCGACGTGCGCGTCGTGGAGAGCTCGGGCGTCTCGATCCTCCAGCACAACCCCTTCCTCTGGGAGGTCGAGGGGCGAGATTTCGTTTACGCGGACGGGCTCACCGCGAGCGCGCGCTACCTCTCGAGCACGATCGAGAGCTGGATGAACCGCTTCGAGCCCGAGGAGCGCCGTCGCTTCATCGACACGCTTTTCGACGTCTTGGGCGCGACCGGCGCCGAGCGCTTCGCCGACATCCGCGACGACTGGCGGACGAGCGTGCCCGCGATGCGCGAAGCCGTCGACGCCCTCGACCCGGAGCAGCGCGAATGCGTGGGCGAGGTGGTTCGCGCCCTCGCGCGCACCGCGACCATCGACAAGGTGGCGGATGCCGCGGGCAACCTGCTCGACGGGCTCGGTTCCAAGGAAGGCGATTAACCGCCCGGGGCCAGGCGCGCGGGGTGTGAACCGCGCGCAATCGTCTCGATCGGCGCTGAATGTGGGCTGCGACAGCTCGCCGCGCGCGGCGAATCGCCCATCGAAGCGTCTTGTGGCCATTATTTCCCGTTTTGTGACACGGATCCTGCGGCAAGGGCGGTGCGATGGCTCCACAGCTGGGATATCCGTGTCGTCTACCAGGGCGGTGGGGAAGTCGCACCGCCGTTTTCCAGGAATGATGTCACAAAATCGGAAAAAATGGCCACCCGCCGGCAGCGCGCAGCCTCCGCGCCCGGCGTACGCCGCGTCAGCGGCTCTCGATGGCGCCGATGTTCTTGAGCTCGATGGAGATGAGGCCGTTCGGCTCGTTCTTGAACGAGATGAACTCGGGATTCCGCCCCATCTCGACGGGGAATGTGATCTCGATGCCCGTGTCGGTGCGGATCTTCTGGTTGCGCACGCTCGGCCGCTCGGCATGCGCGCGCTCGACGGCCACGCGTTCGGGCACGTGCTCCTCCTCGAGCTTCTGGCGCACGCTTGCCTGCAGGGCGGGCTCCTCGGCGAACACCTCGTCGACGATATCCCAGGGCGGCAGCTCCTCGTCGTCCTCCACCTGCTCGACCATGGCCGCCTTCGTCGCGGCGAGCGCGACCGCCGCGTTCGCGCCGTGCTCCTCCGCCGCCTCGGCCACCGCGCGCGTCACGACGTCGATGACCTCCTTGGCCGAGGTGCCCGCGGTGCACTGGAGCAGGCCGTCGACGATGAGTTGCGTCTCAGAGCCCATGATCGTGCGGGGTTTGTCCTGGTAGAGCACCGAAAGGTCGCGTGCGCGCACGAGGGCGTAGGAGCTGATCTTCTGCGTGGGAGCGGGGAGGATGGCGTGGTGGCGCGCGATCTTGGCCACGACGCCGCCGGCCGCGTTGTCCACCTCGTGCATGAAGGCCATGCGGCTCTCCATGATGAGGATGGCGAACCAGCGCTCGTCGGCGTCGTCCTCGAAATCGGCGACGAGGATGTCGGCGGACGAGGGCTTCTCGGCGTGGGTGAGCTGGTCGGTGAGGAACTCCGCGACCTGCTGCGAGAGGTCGACGAACCCGCGCTCGCCGAAGAGGTAGCGCTTGAGCTCGCCCGCGAAGGCGCTGTCCTCGGTGAAGGAGCCGGGGCGGTTGTCGGCGGCGTTGCGCGCGCGTTTGAGGTGCTTCATGACGAACGACCGCACGGCGCGCGTGTCGAGCTCGAGCTCCTGCTCCGAGAAGACCGTGACGGCCGACTGCGCGTCGAGGATGTGCAGGATCGCGTGGTTGATATTCATAGATGCTCCGCTGGATGCGATGGATAGGGCAGGGGGTATTGTCTCACGACCGCCGCCGGATGTCCCAACGCAACCAAACGTCCGCATTAGCTGGCAGCTAATGAAATGAGCGGAATCGCCCGATACAGTGAACGCAAGGATCGGACGCGCGGCGAGCGATCCGGCTGACGTTCCACGTAACGGGAAGGATGACATCATGGCCAAGAACGGGAAAAAGGGCATCGGGAAGATCGTGCTGATCGTGCTCGCGGTGCTCGTGGTGATCGGCGTCGCGGGGACGGCGCTCGGCGGGAACTCCGACTCCGCCGACGCTCCGGACGCCGCGGGGCAGGCAGAGACCCAGCAGGCTGAGGAGCAGGAGCCGTACACCATCACGGACGAGGCGATGGACACCTCGAACCCCTACGCGGTCTTCATCGATGGCACGCTCACGAACAACACCGAGGACGAGGTGAGCTATATTCAGGTCGAATACAACCTGTACGACGCGGACGGTGCGCAGGTGGGGACGGCGCTCGCCAACACGAACAACCTGCAGCCCGGCGGCGTGTGGAAGTTCGAGGCGTACGGCACTGCCTCGCCCGATGAGGTCGCCTCGTACGAGCTCATCGATGTGACGGGATTCTAAGCGCGTATCGAGGGGAGGGGTATCGTGGCCGAGCGACTGACCGAGGAACTGCTCGACGAGCTCATAGCGGCGCCGAGCATCGACGCCTTCTTGGACGGGCGTCCCGCGACCGCTCCGACGCTGCCCGATTACCTCTCCCAGCTGCTTGAGCGCAAGCACCTCAAGCGCTCGCAGGTGGTCCGCATGGCCAACCTCAACGAGACCTTCGGGTACCAGATCTTCAAGGGGCAGCGCAACCCCTCGCGCGACAAGGTGCTGCAGATCGCGTTCGCCATGGCGCTCACCCTGCGCGAGACGAACCGGCTGCTCAAGGCGGCCGGGGCGAACGAGCTCTATTGCAAGGATCGGCGCGACGCGATCATCATCTTCAGCATCGACCACAGCTATTCGCTGCAGAAGGTGAACGAGGAGCTCTATCGCTTCGGCGAGGCCACGCTCGGCTAAGCGCCGGCATGGAGTTGCGCGCGCCGTCCATGTCAAAAAACCCCCTGGGGTTATTTTACGTTCGTCCGTGGTAGGCTCGAAGCATGGCAGTTCGAACGGCGACGGGTGGACGATGGCTTCTCGGGAACACGCAGATGAACAGGACGAGCTCGCGCGCTACCTTGCAGCGCTCGAGCGCGATGCGTGTTACCGCGTGGTGCGGCCCCTGAGCCCGGAGGGGGAGGCGCCCTCCGGCCCTAACGCGCAGCCCGCCGCGACGGAGCTCGTCATGTTCGAGGGGGCGAACGGCGGGGAGCTCGGCCCCTTTGTGCGCAAGCGCCTGGCGCGCGCCGAGGGCGTCGGGGCGGCGTACGAGACCCTCTTCGAGCTGCAGCGCGCGGGCATGCGCTTCGTCCACCTGCCGCGCATCATCGATTGCTACAAGACCGAGGACGCGCTCGTCGTCGTGTCCGAGTACGTCGAGGGGGCGACGCTCGCCGCGCTCGTCAGCGCCGACGGCGGCGGCACCGCATTCGCCCGCGCGCTCTTCCCGGAGGTCTGCGACGCGGTATCCGAGCTGCACGGCCTCATCGACCCGCCGCTCATCCACCGCGACGTGAAGCCCGCGAACATCATCATCTCGAACCGGTCGGACGGCGTCTCGGCGACGCTCATCGACTTCGGCATCGCGCGCCGCTACCGCGCAGGCGAGGGCGCGGACACCGTCCGCTTCGGCACGCGCGCCTATGCCCCGCCCGAGCAGTTCGGCTTCGGGCAGACGAGCGTGCGCAGCGATGTCTACGCGCTCGGCATGGTGCTGCTCTTCTGCCTGACGGGAACGGAGCCCGAGGGGCTGCCCGCGGCGGATGCGCTGACTGCGCGCGGCATCGAGCCGGCGCTGGCGGAGGTCGTGCTGAAGGCGGCGGCCTTCGATCCCGCCGCGCGCTATGCGAGCGCCGATGCCCTCAAGCAGGCGTTCCTCGCGGCGACGGATGCATCTCGGGAGGTGGAGCCCGCCCCGCGTGCCCAGGCGGCGCCCGCTTCTACTCAGACGCCCGCCGCCGCTCTGACGCCCCGCGACACCGCCCTGGCGCCCAATGTCCCCGGCGCCACCGTCGACCTGCCGCCCGCGCCCGTCCCCCGCGAGACGCCCGCGCCCGCACAGCCGCGCCGCCCGCGCGCTCCCTGGCGCACCTGGCTGCGAAACGGCGC
>NZ_CAPF01000029.1:0-20845 GCF_000321165.1 Enorma timonensis | reverse complement strand
TCACGATCCTCACCACCGACCGACTTGCCCGCTACTACGAGACGGTCACCAAGCACAACCTCAAGTATCGTCGTTACTATCACCAGTTCGACTACTAAGGGGTGCGCCCGGGGACGGGCTCGCATAGACCAAGGTCGATGAAGGGCGGCCGGGGGCTCGGCGCCCGGCTGCTTTTTTGCTCGAAAGGCGGGGTGCGCATGGGCGAGATGCGGGGGCGCGCGGCTGCGGGCGCGCAACTGAACACCGGATACCTCTGGCTGCTGGGGACGGCGGTGGCGTGGAGCTTCTCGGGCGTCTTCACGAAGCTCAACGGCCAGCCCGGCTTCCTCATCAGTGCCATCGCGTCCCTCGTGGCGCTGCTGTTCTACGCCATCGTGATCCGCCCCACGATCCGCATCTCGAGGCTCGTGGTGGCGGCGGGCATCGCCTCCTACCTCATGGGCATCACCTTCACCTACGCCAACAAGCTCACGAGCGTGGGCAGCGCCATCGTGCTGCAGTACAGCTCCATGGCGTTCGTGGCGCTCTACGAGGCCATCGAGCAGCGGCGCATCCCGCCCGCGCGCAAGGTGCTCGTGATCGTCATGGCGCTCGCGGGCATGGTCGTCTTCTTCTTGGACAGCCTCTCATTCGAGCACGTCCTGGGAAACCTCCTCGCCATCGTGTCCGGGGCGTTCTTCGGCCTCATGTTCTTCCTGAACGCCAAGCCGGGCTCGTCCCCCGTGACCTCCTCGATGCTGAGCTGCGCCATCTCCGTGCTGCCGGGGCTTTTCTTCCTGCAGCGCATCCCGCACATCCTGCCGCGCGAGCGGGCGCTCATGACGGCGAGCGGCATCGTGTGCTCGGGCCTCGCGAACGTGTGCTTCGCGCGCGGCATCACGCGCGTGCAGCCCCTCACCGCGAACCTCATCACCATGCTCGAGGTGGTCTTCGCGCCCACCTGGGCGTTCGTCTTCTTCCACGAGCGGTTCGGCCGCTTCGCGCTCGCGGGCACCGTGCTCATCATCGGCAGCATCATCGTGAACCTCGTGCTCGAGCAGCGCGAGCGCGACGCCTGCGCCGCGCAGGCGGTCTGCGAGCCCGCGCGCTAGGCTCGCGCCGCCGTCGCCCGCGGCGGCTCCCATGCCGCTCAGGGAAACCCCGCTGCCATCTACGGATTAGAATTGGTATTAAATTAGTCGAATAGGTATAGTTGATAGCGAGAACGATCCCTCGAGGGAACGGAGAGCGGACATGATGGAGCCCCAAGCGGTCGACGGCGCCTTCGAGGCCACGCGAACCATACTCGCGCCCATGCCCACGCTCGGCATCCCCGAGGTGCTCGCCGACGAGGGGCGCGGCCTGTGGAGCGTGCGCCAGCCAGGGGTGGAGGTGCCCCGGGTCTACCGCTGCGCGGACATCCGCTCGTGCCAGGTTTACGAGGTCGAGGGCGAGCGGCAGCCCGTCCCGGAGGGCCTGCAGGGCATCGGCGAGATCTTCATGAACCCGATGGCGGTCTCGCGCGCGAACATGGCGCGCCGGGGTGACCGCATCTTTGGCGCCGGCGTCCTCGTCGAGATGGCCGGCCTCGCGGAGCCCGTGCGGATCGGCATCTGGTCGCGGCCGCTCAAGCGGGGCTCACGCTCGTACCGCAACGTCATGGGGAGCGCGGAGGAGCTCAAAAGCGCCATCGAGGGCCTGATGGTAGGGGAATCGGATGGCTAGGCGCATCGAGGTCTCGCCCTTCGATCGTGCCTACGAGGGGGTCTTGGAGTACATCGAGGCCCATGGCCTCGAGCCGGGCGACCGCCTGCCCTCGGAGCGCGACCTCTGCGTGGCGCTCGACGTGTCGCGCACGACGCTGCGCAGCGCCCTCTCGCAGCTTTCCGCCATGCACGTGGTGGAATGCCGCCCCGGCTCCGGTAGCTTCGTGTGCACGCCGCGTCCCACCACGCACCTCGACGACCTCTCTGGCTTCTCCAAGATCGTGCGCAAGGCGGGCGAGGTCCCCCGCTCGCGCGTGCTGGGCAGCGAGGTCGTCGCCTGTCCCGACAAGATCGCCCCGCGGCTCGGCCTCATGCCGGGCGACCCCGTGTTCAAGCTGCGCCGCGTGCGCGGCGTCGAGCGGGAGGCGGTGTGCGTCGAGGTCGCCTACGTCGCCGCGGCCGGGTGCCCGGGCATCGAGGGCATCGACTTCGCGCGGGAATCGCTCACCCGGGTGCTCGAGGCGCGCTTTGGCAAGGCCGTCGCCCATACGACGCTCACCGTCTCGGTAGCCCGCGCGACCGACGAGGAGGCGGGGCTTCTGGGCATCGCGCCGCGCGCCCTCGTCTTCTCCGAGCGCGAGCTGCGCGCCGACGCCTCGTTCGCCCCGGTGGAATACTGCGAATCGGTGTACGTGCCCGAGCGCTTCGGCGTGGTGTGCACCACCGTGTTCAAGACCCCGGGCGGCGGCGAGGGCTGGCCGGGGGAGGAGGTGGAGCCGCATGTCGAAAGGCTATAGCTCGGCGCCGTGGCTCAACGAGAACGCCGAGCCGGCGCACCTGCCGCTCTACCTGCGCATCCGCCGCGCCATCCGCGACCGCATCAACGCGGGCGAGTTCACGCCCGGCGCGTCGATCCCCTCGGAGACCGACCTCGCCCAGAGCTACGGCACCACGAAGCTCACCATCCGCAACGCCATCGACGGCCTCATCGACGAGGGGCTCCTGTTCCGCGTCCAGGGCAAGGGCACGTTCGTCACGCACGGCCTGCGCGCGAACAGCGCCTCGCACGGCCCGCGCGGCTTCCGCGCGAGCCAGGGCGACATGCGCCACCGCCCGACCGTGCGCGTGCTCGAGACGGCGCTCCGCCCGACGGGCGCCTACTACGCGCGGCTCTTCGACGTCTCGCCGGAAAGCGAGCTCTTCCAGGTGCGCCGCCTGAACTGCGTCGACGACGAGCCGTTCGCCATCGAGAACGCGCTCGTGCCCTGCGAGCTCTTCCCGGGCATCGAGACCGTGGACGTGTCGCTGTTCAGCCTCTACGAGTTCTACGCGCTGCGCGGGCACGCGGTCGTGCGCGCCTTGGAGGAGCTCGAGGTCTGCGAGCTCAAGCCGCGCGAGGCCCAGCTGCTGCGCGGCAGCGTGGACGACCCCGCGCTGGGGATCCGCTGCGTGAGCTACGACGGCGCCGGGCGCGCGCTCGAGTACGTGACGTCGGTGGCCATAGGGAAGTACGCCTGCTATTCCGTGTCGCAGTGAGGTGAGGGGAGAGGCTGCACGGGTCGGGGATATATACCGCTTATCGACTTTTTCATACCACTTAGCCTGTTTCCCACGTACACGGGCATATGGGATGTCGCAAGCGTCTATCCTGATGCTAGGTATTGGTCTGGAAAAACTACCGACTGGTATAGAAAAAGGTCGGTGCACGCACACGAGGGGGAGGGAATATGATCGGCGATGCCTGGCAGGTTGCCGCGATGAATTGCCACTACCGCTTCTTCTCCCTCGAGAGCTTCTTCCGCGACGCGCGCGATGCGGGGTACGCGGCCGCCGAGGTGTGGTGCGGCCCCATGCACTTCGCGCTCGACTGGGCGCGCCACGACGACCCGCGGGGGCTCGCGGAGCTCGCCCGGCGCTACGGCATCCAGATCATCGGCATCTGCCCGGAGCAGACGAACCCCAAGCCCGCGAACATGGCGGCCTGCGGCGACGATGCCCGGGAGCGCACGCTCGCCACGTTCAAGAACGTGATCGACGTGGCGCGCGATACGCAGGCGGGGAAGATCGTCATCACGAGTGGCTGGGGCTTTCTCGACGAGCCGCGCGCGGACGCCTGGGAGCGCAGCGTCGCGATGCTGCGCCAGGTGGTCGCCTACGCGGCCGAGCAGGGCGTCGTGCCCGCCATCGAGGCGCTCCAATGCGACGAGACGAACCTCGCCCGCTCCGCCGAGGAGCTCGAGCGCCTGCTCGACGACGTGGCCGACGACCGCCTGGCCGTCTGCCTCGACCTGGGCGCCGCGTGGCGCGCGGGCGATACCATCGCCGGCTACTTCAAGCGCTTCGGCACGCGCATCCAGCACCTCCACTTCTCGGACATCGGCGCCGAGAGCCATCTCGCCTGGGGCGACGGCGCCCGCGACATGGCCTCCGACCTCGCCGCGCTCGAGCGCGCGGGCTACGCCGGCCCTGTGAGCTTCGAGATCGTCAACTCGCGCTATCACACCGACCCAGCGGCTGCACTTTCGCAGTCGGCTCGGCAGTACCGTGCGGCCCTCGATAGGCTGAAGGAGGTGTACCAATGAGACATATGGTAATCGCGTCGCATGCGCACTTCGCTGCCGGCATCTCCGAGGCGCTCGCCCTGCTGGGCGGCGGTTCGGGCGTCGACATCAAGGTCATCTGCGCGTTCGTCGACGGGAACAACGACATCGCCCAGGCGGTGGCCGACACGCTCGCCGAGATCCCCGCGGAGGACGAGGTCCTCGTCTGCACGGATATCTTCGGCGGGAGCGTGAACAACGAGTTCACGAACGTCGTCCAGCAGCGGGGGAACATCCATCTCGTGACGAACATGAACCTGCCGCTCCTGATCTCGCTCCTCTTCTCCATCAACGAGCCCGATCTGGCCGCGGCGATTCGCACCGCCGTGTCGACCGATGAGGTCCGGCCGAAGTACTGCAACGACGAGCTGGCTGCACTCGATGCGGACGACGAGGAGTTCTAGTAGCAAGGAAAAGGAGGGAAACGATGATTCTACTAACGCGCGTCGACCATCGCCTACTTCACGGTCAGGTGGCGACCTCGTGGGTGGGCACGCTCGGTGCCGACTGCATCTTCTGCGTCGGCGACCACGTGGCGAACGACCCGGTGTGGAAGACCACGCTCAAGCTCGGCAAGCCCGCCGGCTGCAAGCTCGTGATCAAGGACATGGCCCACGCCATCGAGGCGATCAACAGCGGTGTGACCGACAAGTACAAGATGATCATCTGCGTGCAGACCATCGCCGAGGCCAAGCAGCTCTGCGACGGGTGCCCGCAGATCAAGAGCATCAACCTGGGCAACACCAAGGAGTCCCCGACGACGAAGACCATCTCGCGCCAGGTGTTCCTCGAGCCCGAGGAGGAGGAGATCCTCCGCGAGCTCGGTTCCCGCGGCATCGAGGTCGAGATCCGCGGGCTCGCGGAAGAGCCCAAGGTGGATGCCCTGCAGCTGATCTAAGGCATCACCGCGCTCCCAAGTGATTGGAGGTAGACGCATGCTTTTCGAGAGCATACTCTGCGCAGTTCTGTACGTGTTCTTCAAATGCTTCGATTACCAGCTCGGCACGCTCTACGCGTTCCGTCCTATCGTGGTCTGCCCGGTTGTGGGCGCCTGCCTGGGCGACCTGCACACCGGCCTCATCCTCGGTGCGAGCATCGAGGCGCTCTTCATGGGCTCCGTCTCCATCGGCGCCTACATTCCGCCGGATGCCACGTCCGCCGGCCTGCTCTGCACGGCCTACGTGTGCCTGCTCGGCCTTGACACCGAGGTCGCCGTCGGCCTCGCCATGCCCATCGGCACGCTCGTCCTCGGCGTGGGCAACCTCGGCCAGCTGGTGAGCAACTGGCTCACGAGCTTCATTCCCGGCATCGCGCTCAAGGGCGAGGGCAGCAAGCTCATGGCACTGCACTGGCTCATCGGCATGTGGCTGATCCCCGTGTGGCTCGTGCTCATCTTCTGCGCGGTGTACTTCGGCTCCGGCGCCATCGACTGGCTCGTGAACGCCGTCCCGTCGTTCGTGCTCAACGGCTTCGCCGCCGCCGCGAACATCCTGCCGGTCATGGGCTTCGCCATGCTCCTGCGCCTCATCTACCGCAAGGAGCTCCTGCCCTACCTGTTCCTGGGCTTCCTGATCACCTCGTACATGGGCGTCTCGACGCTCGGCGTGGCGCTCATCGCCATCATCATCGCCGTCCTGACGCTCGGCTTCTTGGACAAGAACCAGACCACGGCGCAGATTGAGGGGGCTGACGACGATGACTTCTAATGAGACGGCGCAGGGCGCCTACAAGACCGGCGAATACGCCATCACCAAGCAAGACCTCACGAGGGCTTCCCTTTCCATCGGCGCGCTCGGCATGGAATTCTCCTGGACCTACGCGAACCAGATGGGCCTCGCCTTCGGCCTCATGGTCAAGAAGATGCTCAAGAAGATCTACCATGACGACCCGCAGGGCTACGCGGCCGCGCTCGAGCGCCACACGGCGTTCTTCAACATCACCGTGTGCCTCGCCCCGTTCGTCGGCGGCATCGCGATGTCCATGGAGGAGCGCATCGCCAAGGGCGAGCTCCCGCCCGAGTCGGTCAACGACATCAAGGCCGCCCTCATGGGCCCGCTCTCCGGCATCGGCGACGCCATCTTCCTGACCACCATCCGCGTGGTCGCCGCCGGCATCGCCATCTCCCTGGCGTCCCAGGGCAACGTGCTCGGCCCCATCCTGTTCCTCTTGATCTTCAACGTCCCGCAGTTCTTCCTGCGCGTGTGGGGCATCCACAAGGGCTACGAGATCGGCGTGAGCCTGCTCGAGACGGCTGAGCAGTCCGGCATCATGGACAAGGTCATCAAGGCCGCCGGCATCATCGGCATGATGGTCGTCGGCTCCATGACCTGCGGCATGTTCTGGGCGTCGCTCGCCATCGAGTTCGGTTCGGGCGACGAGGTCACGTCGCTGCAGAGCGTGCTCGACGGCATCATGCCCGGCATGCTCGGCCTCGCCTTCATGGGCCTGTACTACTTCCTGCTGAAGAAGAAGGTCTCCCCGATGATCCTCATCCTGGGCACCATGGTGCTCGGCGTGGTGGGCGTCTACTTCGGCATCCTGGCCTAAGGCTTCGTCCGCACAGGGGCAGTGGGGTTCCGCTGCCCCTTTTCTCATAGGGTTGAGAGCATAACGTCTTAATACGATTTATCGGTGATAGGGATCGGCTTGCTCGCCGCCGCGGCGCGGGACGGGCGAGGGAAGGGGCTGGGACCGTGGGCATCACGGGAAAAGACGGGGGACTGGCCGCGCTGACCTCGGGCGAGCGGCGGCTCATCGCGCTCGAATCGCTCCAGTGGTGCGCGGTGAACGCCGTGTACTTCCTGGGGCTCATCGGCGCGGCGACCTACGAGCTCGGCGGGGATGCGTT
Organism: Enorma timonensis; assembly: GCF_000321165.1. Classification (NCBI taxonomy): domain Bacteria; kingdom Bacillati; phylum Actinomycetota; class Coriobacteriia; order Coriobacteriales; family Coriobacteriaceae; genus Enorma; species Enorma timonensis. The sequence continues at coordinate 13,712 of NZ_CAPF01000029.1, read as the reverse complement.
CCTCGTGGCGGCCATCACGCTCGCGCGCAACCTCTGCAACTCGCTCGCGAACGCCGCGGCGGGACCGGTGATCGACCGCGTGGGGCCGCGCAAGACGGCGCTCGTCACGCTCGCGGCCATGCTCGCCATGAGCGTCTTCATGGGCGTCGTGCCGCCCTCGGTGCCGACGCTCATGTTCGCCGCGGTGATGATGGGCCTCGGAGGCGGCGCCATCAACACCTGCACGCGCACCTACCCCGTGTACCTCACGCGCGGTCGCGCGGGGCTCGCCCGCCTGAACGGCCTCATGGTCTTCTACAGCAACATCGCCTATGCGGCCGGCCCCATCGCCGGCGGCGTGCTCGCGGGGTTCTTCCCCACGCGCGTCGTGTTCCTGTTCATGGCGGCGTGCCTGGTGGCCGCCCTCTACGTCACCTGGGGCTGCCGCGAGGTCATCGAGCCCGAGCGCGCCGCGGACGAGCCCGCGGACGACAAGCTCGGCGTGGTCTCGGGTGTGCTCGAGGGCGCCCGCATCACGATGCGCACGCACGACCTGCGCCTCATCTTCGTGAGCGGCTTTTTGGGCTTCTTCGCGTTCGGCGCCTTCGACTCGCTCGAGTCGCTCTTCTACCGCGACGTGCTCGTCGTGGACGTGGTGTGGATGGGCATCCTCTCCGCGGTGTCCGGCTTCGGCATGGCGATCGGCTCGTACATCTTCACCAAGATCCCGCCGCGCAGGATCGACGTTCCGCTCCTGCTCGCGACCCTCATGTTCGTGGGCGTGGGCTCGATGATCTATGTGGGCACGAACGTGCTGGCCATCGCCATCGCCGGGCAGTTCATCAACGGCCTCGCCTGGGGGTTCATGGAGCCCACGCAGGCGATCCTCGTGCAGGAGCGCACGCCCATGACGCACCTGGGGCGCGTGATGGGCTTCGTGCGGCTCGGCCTCAACAGCGCGGGCGTCGTCCCGCTCGCCATCGCGCCCTTCCTGGCGCAGGTCTTCGGCGTGCAGGAGGTGCTCTTCGGTGCCTCGTGCATCATCGCGCTCGTCGGCGGGGTGAGCTACGCGTGGCGCCGCGCCTCGCATGCGCGGCAGTTGGAACGGGAGTAACGAAGGTATGTCCGGCGGCGCGGGTGCGCCCGGCCGGCTCGGCAGAAAGGGGAGCGTGATCTGGATGCAGGGGCTTCAAGCGGTCATCTTCGACATGGACGGCGTGCTCGTCGATTCGGAGGCGGCGTACCGGCGGGTCCACGAGGCGTTCTTCGCGTCGCAGGGCGTCGCGGTGTCGCCCGAGGAGTTCGACGCGCTCGCGGGGTCGTCGCGCAAGGTGGAGCGGCAGCTCTACGCGCAGTGGTGGGAGCGCTCGCGCGGCGAGCAACTCGACGGCGAGGAGATCGAGCGGCGCGAGGACGCGTTCTGGGACGAGCATCCCATCTGCTATCGCGACATCATGAACCCGGGCGTGCCGGAGACCCTGGACGAGCTGCGGCGCCGGGGGTACCGCCTGGCCGTGGCCTCGTCCTCGCCGCTCTGGCACATCGAGAAGGTGCTCGATGAATGCGGCATCGCGGGGTTCTTCGAGGCGGTCGAGAGCGGCGATGAGCTCCACCAGAGCAAGCCGAACCCCGAGATCTACCTCCTCACCCTGGCCAAGCTGGGGCTTCCCGCCGAGGTGTGCTGCGCGGTGGAGGATTCCGACCCGGGGCTCACGGCAGCGCGCCGCGCCGGGCTCTTCGCCATCGCCAAGCGCGAGGAGCGCTTCGGCTTCACCCAGCGCGACGCCGATGTGGTCGTGGACGGCATCCCCGGCGTCATCGACGCGGTGCTGGGCTACGGGAGATAAGATTCGAGCCGCGTGCTGCGGCGTGAAGGGAGCGTGCCGTATGGGCATCAACGCGTACATCGACTACATCGACGATCCGAACGACACCTTCGACCAGTACCTCGAGAAGGCGCGCGCCTACGGGTTCCGCTGCGTCTTCGCCGACCCCGAGACATACGACCATGCGTGCGCGGCGCTCGCGGGCACGGGCATCATCGTCGCGGGCGCCATCGACTTCCCGGCGGGCGGCCTCACGCTCGAGGAGGAGCTGCCCGTGTTCGAGCGCTACGCCGCGGCGGGCTTCACCGAGATCGACTACGTCTTGAACCAGCGCGCGCTCGAGGAGCGCGACTTCGCCGAGCTCGAGCGCGAGATGACGGGCGTCGCGGAGTTCTGCCGCGCCCACGGCATGCGCGACAAGGTGATCGTCGAGATGCCGAAGCTCGAGAGCGAGCAGGACAAGCGGCGCGTCTGCGAGATCGCGCTCCGCGCCCGCCCCGCGTTTCTCAAGACCTCGTCCGGCCGCCCGTACAAGGCGACGCTCGAGGACGTGCGCCTCATGCACGAGGTGCTCGGCGACGCGGTGCGCGTGAAGGCTGCGGGCGGCATCCGTACCTACGAGCAGGCGCGGGCGTTCATCGACGCGGGCGCCTCGGCGATCGGTGCGACGGCCGGCATCGCGATCGTGGAAGGGGAGCGCGCAGCGGAGGACGCAGGGGAATAGGGCGCGTGAAGGCGGCATCTGAAAGGGGACGACATGAAGCCGTTCAATCTCGTGAAGGACATCATCGCCGAGCGCGGGAGCATCGAGGAGGTGTACTGGGTCGCGTGCGGCGGGTCGCTCATCGACCTGCTGCCCGCGCACATGCTGCTTGAGCGCGAGAGCCGGCGCATCGCGTCCAGCGCCTACACGGCGCGGGAGTTCTGCATCACCGCGCCGAAGCGGCTCGGGGCGCACAGCCTCGTGGTCGCGTGCAGCCACAGCGGCAACACGCCGGAGGTGCTCGATGCGTGCGCGCTCGCCCGCGAGCGCGGCGCGGCGGTCGTGGCGCTCACCGACGACGCGGACTCGAAGATCGCCCGCGAGCCGCTCATCTGCTGGGTGTACCCCTGGGGTGCGGACGTGTCGGCCGGCGAGGTACCCTCCGGCATCGCGCCACTCATCGCCGCGGAGCTGCTCGACCAGCAGGAGGGCTATGCGGATCTCGCCGACCTCTACCAGGGCGTCGCCGTCATGGACGACGTGCTGCCCGCCGCGCGCGCGAAGGTGAACGCCGAGCTCGCCGGACGCTTCGCCGCGCTCTGCCAGGAGCACCCGTTCCTCTACATCGTGGGCTCCGGCCCCAACTTCTGCCAGACCTACGGGTTCGCCATCTGCTCGCTCATGGAGATGCAGTGGCAGAACTGCTGCTACATCCACTCGGGCGAGTACTTCCACGGCCCCTTCGAGGTGACGGAGCCCGGCGTGTTCTATTTCCTGCAGATGGGCTCGAGCGAGTTCCGCGCCATGGACGAGCGCGCTCGGGCGTTCCTTGAGGGGCACACGGATACCCTCATGGTGCTCGACGCGCTCGACTACGGCATGGACAAGGTTCCCGCGGCCGCCCGCGCCTACCTCGACCCCGTGCTCTTCTATGCCATGAACGTCGAGCTGCGCGCGGCGCGCGGCAAGGTGTTCGACCATGACCCGGACTACCGCCGCTACATGGGCGTCGTCCCGTATTAAGCCTGCCGTCGCGAGGAGCAAGCATGGGGTTTGACGTATCGATCGTGGGGTTCGGCGACAACGTCGTCGACCGCTACGAGCACCTGGGGGTCATGTATCCCGGGGGGAACGCGGCGAACGTCGCGGTCTACGCGCGCTGGCTCGGCGCCGCGCGCGCGGCCTACATGGGCATCTTCGGCACGGACGAGGCGGCGGAGCACGTGATCGAGAGCCTCGAGGACGAGGGCGTCGAGCTCGTGCGCTGCCGGCAGGAGATCGGCGAGAACGGCGCCTCGAGCGTGACGGTCGAGGCCGGCGAGCGGGTGTTCCTCGGCTCGAACCAGGGCGGCGTCCGCGGCCGCTCGCGCTACGTGCTCGACCGCTTCGCCCTCGCCTACATCCGCGGCTTCGATGTCCTCCATACCGGGAGCTACTGCTTCACCGAGCGCGAGCTGCCCTGCGTGCGCGCGGCGGGCGTGCCGGTGAGCTTCGATTTCTCCGAGGACTCCGTCGACTCCTATGTCGAGGAGGTCGCGCCGTTCGTCGACTACGCCTTCTACTCGGCGGAGGACGAGGCGGACGACGCGACGGTGGCGGAGCGCCTACGCTGGCTGCATGGCCTGGGGCCGGCCATCGCGGTGGCGACGCGCGGCCGCCGCGGGTCGGTCGCCTTCGACGGCGCGCGCTTCTTCGAACAGCCCATCAAACCCGCGCCCGTGGTGCGCGACACCATGGGGGCGGGCGATTCGTTCATCGCGGCGTTCCTCCTGGGCTATCGTTCCCGGATCGGCGCAGGGGCCGTGCATGACGATGCGCTCGCCTCGGCGCTCGACGGGGCGGCCTCGTTCGCGGCCGAGGTGTGCGGCATCGAGGGGGCGTGGGGGCACCCCAAGCGCTTCGCGCCGGATGACGGGAAACGGTGATACCCTTGGTGGCGGACGCCAGGGGACAGCTGAGAAAGGGAGAATCTCTGTGACCATCAAGGCCATCGCCCTCGATATCGACGGCACGCTCACGAACGACGCGAAGGTCATCACGCCGCGCACCAAGGAGGCGCTGCTCGCCGCCGAGCGCGCGGGCATCACGCTCATCCTCGCCTCGGGCAGGCCCGCGCACGGCCTGCGCGCCCTCGCCCACGAGCTCGAGCTCGACCGCTACCACGGCATGCTCGTCGCCTACAACGGCTCGCAGGTGCGCGACGCCACCTCGGGCGAGCTCCTGTTCAACCAGGCCATCCCCGTTAAGGAGGCGCGGGCGGTCCTCGAGCACCTGCAGGGCTTCGACGTCATCCCCATGCTCGTCGACGCCGACCGCCTCTACGTCGAGGACGCCTACCGCTGCACCATCTACCACAAGGGTGCGCCGAAGAACATCATCAAGTACGAGCGCGACGGCTGCGGCCTGCGCATCCACGAGGTGCGCTCGCTCCTCGACTGGTGCAACACTCCGCAGAACAAGATCCTCACGGCGGGGACGGACACGTACCTGGCCGAGCACCACGAGGCCATGGCGGCTCCCTTCGCCGACAGCCTGAGCTGCATGTTCACCGCCGACTTCTACTTCGAGTACACGGCGCAGGGCATCGACAAGGCGCGCGCCCTCTCGGTGGCGCTGCCCGAGCGCGGCATCGACCCCTCCGAGCTCGTGGCGTTCGGCGACGGCCAGAACGACATCCCCATGCTCGAGCTCGCGGGCACGGGCATCGCCATGGCTAACGCGACCGACGAGGTGAAGCGCGCAGCCGACGCGGTGACGGGCTCGAACAACGATGACGGCATCGCCGCCGCCCTCGAGGAGCTGCTGGCCTAGCGGTCGGCACCGCTGGCCGCGGCTTCCTTGCCGTGGCGCCTGCGCTCGCGTATCGTATAGGACAGGTGCGTACAACCCGAGGAGGCCCGATGCCTGGACAGTTCCCGTTTGAAGCCGTGATCTTCGACATGGACGGCGTCATCGTCGACTCTGAATACGCCTATGCCCAGGAGGAGCGCGCCTTTCTCGACGCCCACGACATCGACGTCCCCGACGAGGAGATCGCGCGCACCGTCGGCTGCTCGCAGGAGACCTTCCGCCAGACGGTCGTGAGCTGGTGGGAGCGCGGCGGCTACGGCACGCTCACCCCCGAGGAGGCCATCGCGCGCTTCAACGCGTGGGGCGAGAGCTACGTGTACGACTACCGCGCGCTCATGAACCCCGGCGTGCCCGAGACGCTTGCCGCGCTGCGCGAGCGCGGGGTGCGCCTGGCGCTCGCCTCGTCCTCGCCCATGGACAACATCCGCGAGGTGCTCGACGCCTGCGGGATCGCGGGCGCGTTCGAGGTCGTCGTGAGCGGCGAGCAGTTCCATAAGAGCAAGCCGAACCCCGAGATCTATCTGCACACCTGCGAGCTGTTGGGACTCGACCCCGCCGTGTGCTGCTGCGTCGAGGACTCGCCCTACGGCATCGAGGCGGGCAAGCGCGCGGGGCTCACGGTCTTCGCCAAGCGCGAGGAGCGCTTCGGGTTCTCGCAGGATGAGGCGGACGCGATCATCGACGCCGTCCCCGACCTCCTCGCGCTGGAGTAAGCCATGGGACGGCTGGAGCAGCGGACGTCCATCCCGCTCTACGAGCAGGTGATGAACGGCATCCGGGACAAGATCGAGTCGGGTGCGTACCAGCCGGGCAGCCAGATCCCAACGGAGCACGAGCTCGCCGAGGCGTACCGCGTGGGGCGCGTGACGGTGCGCCGCGCCATCGAGGAGCTCGCCGCCGAGGGCTACCTCACGAAGCAGCAGGGGCGCGGCACCTTCGTGAACCCGCCGAAGCTCCTGCGCAAGGTCCAATTCGGGACGGACGTGCAGAGCTTCAGCGCCGCGTGCCGCGAGGACGGCATGGAGCCGGGCTCGACGCTCGTCGCGCGCTTCACCGCGCCCGCGGGGGGCGAGCTCGCGGCGTTTCTGGGTATCCCCGAGGGGGACGAGGTGCTCGTGATCGAGCGCCTGCGCACGGCGGACGGCATCCCCGTCCTGCTCGACCGCCACTACCTGCACCGCGAGCGCTTCGCGTTTTTGCTGGGCGAGCAGCTCGACGGGCCGGTCTCCCTCTTCGAGCTGCTGCAAGAACGCGCCGGCATCCGTCCCCGCCAGGCGCCCGGCCGCACCATCGAGATCGCGCGGGCGAACCGGGAGGTCGCCGCGGCGCTCGGCGTTCCCGAGGGCGAGCCGCTGTTCCTCATGAAGTCGCGGTTCTTCGATGCCGAGGGCGCGCCGATCTTTGTGGGTTGGCAGTACATCGTGGGGTCGCGCTTCGTGCTGTGCGCGTAAGCTTCGCTTTCGGCGGCGAGCCGGCTGCGGTGCGCTGCTTGGGCGGGCGCGGCGCGCGGCTGCCTACGCGAGGTCGAGGAGGCGCGCGCTGCGGGCGGCGATGTCGGCACCGAGCGCCGCGGGATCGGCGCCGCGGATTTCCGCGAGCCGCGTCAGGCTCGTCGTGAGCGAGCGCTCGATGCCCTCGAGGCTGTAGGGGGCGTGCAGCTCGGGCGGCGCGTCCGTCTCGAGCAAGAGGCGGTCCGCGGGCAGGATGCGGGCGTATTCGCGGCCGCGCTTCGTCGCGAGCATGTGCTCGTTGATGGAGAAGAGGCAGCCTGTGCGCACCGCGCGCCAGAGCTCGTCGGTCGACCCGCTGAACCAATGGAAGACGCAGGTGACGGTGCGCGCGGCGCCCGTGCGCTCCAGGATGTCGAGCACCCGGCTCGCGGAGCGGATGGCGTGGATGGAGGCGATGCGCCCGGGCAGGGGGTGCGCGCTTGCGGCTTCCATGATGCGCCCGAACGCCCTCGTCTGCGCCTCGATGCTCGCCGCGCCGCGCTTGCCCGCGTCGAGGCCGACCTCGCCCAGGTATGCCGTGTGCGCGGCGCGGGCTGCTGCCTCGCGCGCGTCCTGCTCGCCGCACGTCCCGTCGGCGATCCACCAGGGATGGAGCCCGGTGCCCACGCGCACGTTCGGGCAGGTGGCGAAGCACGCCCGGGCCGCGACGGCGTCGGTGGGGGTGACGGTCGTGCAGAAGAAGCCGACGCCCGCCTCCTGCGCCACGCGGGCGATCTCGACGCCGTTCGTCATGAGGTCGAGGTGGCAGTGCATGTCGACGAGGCGCATCATGCGCCGCCGCCCGCGCCCGCGAGCCGGCGCATCACGAAGCCGGCGAGCATCTGCCCCATGATGGGCGGGAGGTAGGAGGTCGTGCCGAGGGGCGGACGCTCGGCTCCTTCCGCCGCGGCGGGGAGCTCCGGGCGCTCGATTGGCGGTTCCGGGGAATAGAGCACGTCGAGGTGGCGTATGCCGAGCTTGCGGCAGCCCTTGCGGATGACGCGCGCGAGGGCGTCGCCGTGCGTGTCGTAGATGTCTGCGAAGCGCAGCTGCTCGGGATAGAGTTTCATCGCGCCGCCCATGCTGCTCACGAGGGGGATGCCCGCCCGTTCGGCAAAGGAGGCGAGTACGAGCTTCGTCACCACGGTGTCGATGGCGTCGACGAGGTAGTCGATGCGGCCGCCCGCCTCGGCGCGCGCATCCTCGATGAGCGCGGGAACGTCTCTGGGCAGCAGGAACGTATCGCGTGTGATGACGCGGATGCCCGGGTTGATGCGCTCGACGAGCAGGCGCGCCGCCTCGGTCTTGCGCATGCCGACGGTATCCGTCCAGGCGAGTGCCTGACGGTTGAGGTTGCTCGCAGCGACCTCGTCGCCGTCGACGACGATGATGGTGCCCACCGCGCCGCGCGCGAGCGACTCGATGCAGTTCGAGCCCACGCCGCCCGCGCCCACGACCATGACGGTCGCGGCCTGCAGGCGCGCGAGCCCCGCGCTGCCCCAGAGGGCTTCGAGTCGAGATGTCGCCGTTTCATTCATGCATCCATTGTAGGCGAGCGGTTTTTCGAGCGCGAGCGCGAAAAAATGGTGGTGGAATTCAGATATGCACGATGCGGGGCGCGAATCGAGGGGTGCGGAGCCCAAAAGCACCTCTCTAGGGCGGCGGGGCGTCCTCGAATCCTGGGGTTTTCTCTCGGAGGCATGCGTTCGCCCGCGCCCGTGAGCCCCCCTGGCGCCTTGCCAATCGCGCATATCTGAATTCCATCACCACAAAATCGCTCTCGCGGCGCAAAAACGTGGACGCGGGGTGCTGGTGTTGGGATCGTGCCCGCCTGCAGGCGCTGTTACGGGCGCGCGGAGCCGTTTGGGCGGGGCGCGCCGGCCGCGTGCGCTGATGGTTTCGGAATGGAGAGCGGCCGGGACCATTCCCGCGACGCCGCAGGTCTGAGACGATACCGGGCGACACCATCGCATCGATACGCAACGCAGAGCAGGGAGTTCTTCATGGCGGAGTTCATTTACCAGATGTATCAGGCGCGCAAGGCGCATGGCGACAAGGTCATCCTCGACGACGTGACGCTCAGCTTCTACCCGGGCGCGAAGATCGGCGTCGTGGGCCCCAACGGCATGGGCAAATCGACGCTCCTCAAGATCATGGCGGGCGTCGAGGAGGTCTCGAACGGCGAGGCGCGCCTCACGCCGGGCTATACCGTGGGGCTGCTGCCGCAGGAGCCGCCGCTCGAGGAAGACAAGACCGTGATCGAGAACGTGCGCCTGGCGTTCGGCGACCTCATGGCGAAGGTCGAGCGCTTCAACAAGATCGGCGAGGAGATGGCCGAGCCCGATGCGGACTTCGACGCCCTCATGGCCGAGATGGGCAAGCTCCAGGACGAGATCGACGCGGCCGACGGCTGGGACATCGACTCCAAGCTCGGCCAGGCCATGGACGCCCTGCAGCTACCCGATTCCGACACGCCCGTCTCCGTGCTCTCGGGCGGCGAACGCCGCCGCGTGGCCCTCTGCAAGCTCCTGCTCGAGGCACCCGACCTGCTGCTGCTCGACGAGCCCACGAACCACCTCGACGCCGAGTCGGTGCTGTGGCTCGAGCACTTCCTGAAGAACTACCCTGGCGCCGTGCTCGCCGTCACGCACGACCGTTACTTCCTCGATAACGTGGCCGAGTGGATCTGCGAGGTCGACCGCGGGCACCTCTACCCCTACAAGGGCAACTACTCCACGTACCTCGAGACCAAGGCCGCGCGCATCGCCGCGCAGGGGCAGCGCGACGCCAAGCTCGCGAAGCGCATGGCCTCCGAGCTCGAGTGGGTGCGTTCGAGCCCCAAGGCGCGCCAGGCGAAGAACAAGGCGCGTCTCGCCCGCTACGAGGAGATGGAGGCCGAGGCGCGCGCGAGCCAGAAGCTCGACTGGACGGATATCCGCATCCCCGTGGGGCCGCGCCTGGGCGCGAAGGTGCTCGAGGCGACGCACCTGCACAAGGAGTTCGACGGCCGCGTGCTCATCGACGACCTCTCGTTCAGCCTGCCGCGCGCGGGCATCGTGGGCGTCATCGGCCCGAACGGCGTGGGCAAGACGACCCTCTTCAGGATGATCATCGGCCAGGAGGAGCCCACGAGCGGCTCCATCGAGCTGGGTGAGACGGTCAAGATCTCTTACGTCGACCAGAACCGCGCGGGCATCGATCCCGACAAGACGCTCTGGGAGGTCGTCTCGGGCGGCACGGACAAGATGCTCGTCGGCGAGACCGAGGTGCCGAGCCGCGCCTACGTGGCGAGCTTCGGCTTCAAGGGGCAGGACCAGCAGAAGCGTGCGGGCGTGCTGTCCGGCGGCGAGCGCAACCGCCTCAACCTCGCGCTCACGCTCAAGCAGGGCGGCAACCTGCTGCTGCTCGACGAGCCCACGAACGACCTCGACGTCGAGACGCTGTCCTCGCTCGAGGCGGCGCTGCTCGAGTTCCCCGGTTGCAGCGTGGTCATCAGCCACGACCGCATGTTCCTCGACCGCGTGGCCACGCACATCCTTGCGTGGGAGGGCACGGACGAGAACCCGGGCGCGTGGTACTGGTTCGAGGGCAACTTCGCCGCGTACCAGGAGAACCGCATCGCCCGCCTGGGCGACGACGGCGCACGTCCGCACCGCGTTCATCGCAAGCTCACGCGCGACTAGGCAGACGGTTTCTGCGCGATAGATCGCTTCCGATGCCCTCGGGGCGGTTTTCTGCGAGTCGGATGACTCGGCGAGACCCGCCCCGAATGGCTTTGCGCGCCATCTCTGGAGTACAATCTCCCTCGATGGCGTCTGGTGAGAAGGGTGGGGTCGAGTGGCGGCATCAGTTCCAGCGACGCCTCCGCGCGACCGCGCCGAGGAGGGGATTCTCTACTATATCCAGCGCTATCGCCTGATGGGCGTCGACCGTCTGCCTGCAGAGCGCGTCCTTGCCGATAAACTCGGCGTTTCGCGTACGGCGCTTCGCGCTGCGATCGGCCGCCTCGAGGCGGCTCATATGCTTGAATGTCGCCATGGTGCGGGAACGTTTATCTGTCCGGTCAAGCCGGTCAACATCTTCGAGGAGACGTATAGCTTCTCCGACTCGGTGCGCGCGGTGGGGCGGACCCCCGGCTCACGTGTGATTTCCGCCCGGTGGAAGGAGGCCGACGCTGGCCTCGCTGAGCGTACCGGTCTCGCTGAAGGCGCTCCCGTGTTCGAACTCTGCCGCGTGCGTCTTGCCGACGGGTCCCCCGTATCGATCGAGACCTCTTCAATCAACGGCGCGCTCTGTCCGGATATCGATCGCCATGACTTCAGCAGCGAAGAGCTCTATGCGGTTCTTGATCGGTCGTATGGCATCACCGTCGAGCATGGAGCGGAGCGCATCTCCATCTCGCGCGCGAACGCTGATGAGTCGAATCGTCTAGGGATACCGAAGGGCGCCCCGGTCTTTTTTGAATCGGCTCTTGAATATGATGCCCAGCATACGCTCGTCGAATACGTGAAGACGGTCATCAATCCAGCACTCTATAGGTTTGCAAGCGTGGGCGGAAAGCGGGAAGTCGTATCGGAAGGGGCGCGCGCATGGCTGAACGCGTGAATGCCCGAACTGCCGGTACCGGCCTGAGCTCGTTGAGTCCCGTGATTCTGGATACGCTTGTAGAGCGCATCGAGCGCGGGGAATATCCCGAGGGTTCGAGCTTGCCCTCCGAGCACGATTTGGCGCGAGAATTCGGAACAACGCGCTTCGTGGTGCGCGCCGCCCTCGATGACCTCGCCGAGATGGGGCGGATTCGCCGCGTCCGCGGTAAGGGAACCTATGTCACCAGCCGGCGCTTCGGCGAGGTGGGTGAGGTGGGCGGGTTTCGCGAGTCCGCGCGAACATCGAACCGCACGGCCTCTGTACGCGTGCTTTCGCGCTCGCGTCGACGCGCGGGCCCGTATCTCGCCCAGCTTTTCGAGATCGACGAGGATGACGTGCTCTATTCGATTCGCCGCCTGAACAGCGTGGATGATGAACCGCTTTCCATCGAGCGAGCCTTCGTCCCTCTCGCGCTGTTCGAGGGCATCGAGGACATCGACGTCTCTGTGTTCAGTCTCTACGAGACGTACAAGCTGTACGGCCGCGCGGTCGTTGCGACGGAGGAGCGGCTCGACATCGATACGCTTTCGGCTCATGATGCAGCGTTGCTGCAGGTGTCGCCCGGCGATCTAGCGCTCTCCCTTGCGTGCCTGAGCTTCGACGCGACGGGAACGGTGATCGAATACTCCAGTTCGCTGTGCCGAGCGGATCGGGGGAGTTACAGCTACGAGTATTGAGCGCGGATAGTTGCCGACGGCATCGCGTGGATGCAGCGCTGTGCGCCGCGGCTCAGGTGCCAATCCCTACTAAACGCCAAGTTATGAGTAATTAATACCAATTACCGAGGAATCGCTACCGCTCGTCGCATGGCCTTTGCGATTCTCAAAGTGGTATTAAATACTCTTGAGTAGTAATTGGTATTAAATAATCTGAAGATGTCGCTTGCTGCGATGCTGCGAGCATGGTCACGGGGTGGTGATAGCTCATGGAGATGGCGGATTACATTGAACGTTCTGTGACGCGACTCGCTGAAGTCTCCGAAAAGGAACGGGAACTCGTTGAGCCGTTGGTCGAACGGTTTGTCGCAAGCGATTGCGCTGCGCTGCGCATCATCGCATCCGGTTCATCCAAGAATGCCGCCGACATCGCTCGACCGTTGTTGCAGCGCGTGTTGGACTGCGAGGTGCAGGTGGTGACGCCCGAGGCGTTCATCGAGTTCGAACACGCCCAGCCCAAGCGCGCCTTCAATGTTGCTGTTTCTCAAAGCGGCTATTCGACCAACACGATTGCCGCGCTTGATTTCATGGCCGCCCGCGATGTTCCGTGCGCTGTGCTCACGGCCAACACCGCGGCGCCCATTTCTGAACATGCGTCATGCGTGTTCGATTACGGGGTGGGAGTCGAGTCGGTCGATTTCGTAACCATGGGCGTTCACACGCTCATCAGCTATCTGATGCACTTCGGAATCATGGCGGGGGAGCGTACGGGAACCCTCGATACATCAGAGGCTGAACGGCTCCGTGGCCGCCTTCAAGACGCGGGGAGCGCGTGCTCGTCGGGGATCGATGCCGCACGGAGCCTCTTTCAGAAGCGTCGGCTCGCGCTTTCCGCGCAGGCGCCGGCCATGTTCGTGGGCAACGGCGCCCTGCGTGGCGTCGCGCAGGAGGCGGCGCTCAAATTCAGCGAAACGACGAAGGTGCCGGCCATGTGGTTCGAGGGCGAGGAATTCATCCATGGACCCGAGATGCAGATCATCCCAGGATACCTGGTGGTCATCTTCGATGACCCGATGGGCTCCAAGCGCCTGGCGGATATCGCGCGCGGCATCGCTTCGGTTACGGAGACATGCTATTTCGTCACCTCGCATCCGAGCGGTGCGGAAAACGCAGCCTCGTTCCATGAAGCGGCGGTCAAGGCGGCATCTGCAGAGACCTACCCGTTCGCTGCCCTCTCCTTTGTCCAATACCTCGCCGCGCAGATCGCGAGCGCCCTTAACAGCTGGGACGTGCATCCCTTCCTCGACGAGGTAGACGACGTATTCGCGTCAAAGGCGCCTGGTTACGACGCCTCTGTTCATGAGCTTGAGCGTCTTGCGGACGCCCTATACGGAGACTCGGCGGAAGCCTAACCGCCGCTCATATGTGTCGGGATTCCTTTAGGCAGGAGAAGGGAGCTAGGGAATGAAACAGACGGAGAAGGTCGAGATCATGAACTTCGACCAGGAGGGCTACCTCGAGGACGGCCGGGCGCTCGTCGAGACCGGCAAGCAGATGGCGG
>NZ_CAPF01000030.1:0-5968 GCF_000321165.1 Enorma timonensis | reverse complement strand
ATCGACCTGTGGGGCGGCCGCGGCGCCGCCCCGGTAGCGCCGTGCGCCGTGCCGTGCGCGCCGCCCAGCGCGGCGGACCTCGCGGAGGAGGCGCCGCACATCGTGTTCACCCCGCTCGTGCGCGCGGTCGCGGAGCGGGTGCGCGCCGCAGCTCGCGACGACACACCGCTCGAGCTCGCCCGCGCCGCGTACGACTACGTGACCGAGCATATCTCGTACCGCTACCAGCCCTCCTACATCCAGCTCGACGCGATCCCCGATTCCTGCCTCTCGTCCGGCTACGGCGACTGCGGCGTAATGGCGCTCACGTTCATCGCGCTCTGCCGCTGCCTGGGGGTTCCCGCGCGCTGGCAGAGCGGTCTCTTCGCTGCGCCGCACGGCATCACGCCCCACGACTGGGCCATGTTCCATACGCCCGAGACGGGCTGGCGCTGGGCGGACTGCTCGTTCGGGGTCTCCGCGCGCCGCGCGGGCGACGAGGGGCTCCGCCGGTTCTACTTCGGCAACCTCGACCCCTGGCGCGCGGTCTTCAACCGGGCGTTTCGCGCCCCGTTCGACCCGGCGGGCACGGGCATGCGCCGCGACCCGTTCGACAACCAGATGGGCGAGGCGACGGTACACGGGCGCGGGGCCGATGCAGGCCAGATGACCCAGACAGTCGAGCTCATCGCCCTGCAGGAGCTTCCCTGGGGCGCGGCCGAGCCACCCCGTCCCGCGTAGAAAGGACCGAATGGGTTGGTTGGGGACGTGTTCCTTTCAACCCATTTCTTTCAACCCACGCCCCGTCCCGTGTAGAAAGGATCGAAGGATATGCACATCACATCACTGGACTACCGCGTCTACAGCATCCCCTTGCGCGAGCCGTTCAAGATCGCCCTGCGCGAGATCCGCGAGACGGAGGTCGTCGTCGTGCGCCTCGCCACGGACGCGGGGGTGTGCGGATACGGCGAGGCGGCGCCGGAGCCCTGCGTGACGGGCGAGACGCTCGGCACCGTGACCGCGGCGCTCGACTACCTCGCCCCGCTCCTCGAGGGCGCCGACCCCTTCGCCATCGAGCGGGCGCACCGGCTGATGGATGCGGCGCTCACGGGGAACACGGCGGCGAAGTGCGCCATCGACCTCGCCCTGTACGACCTCATGGGCAAGGCCGTCGGCATGCCCGTCTGGCGGCTCCTGGGCGGTGCGGACCCGCGCGTCCGAAGCGATATGACCGTCGGGATCGCCGAGCCCGCGCACATGGCCGCCTCCGCCCGCCGCTACGTGGAGGACGAGGGCTTCCGCATCATCAAGATGAAGGTGGGCATCGACCCCGTATCGGACGAGCGCGCCGTCGCGGCGGTGTCGGAGGCCATCGGCGGCCGCGCGGCGCTGCGCGTCGACGCGAACCAGGGCTATGCGCGCGCGACGGCGGCGCGCATGCTCGAGGTGTTCGCCGCGCACGGCGTCGAGGAGGCCGAGCAGCTCGTCGCGGCGGACGACCTCGAGGGGCTCGCATGGTTGCGCGGCCGCGCGCAGGGCGTGGCCATCATGGCGGACGAGGCGATCCATGCGCCGTCGGACGCGGCGCGCGCCTGCCGGTTGGGCGCGGTGGACAAGATCAACATCAAGCTCATGAAGTGCGGCGGCCTCTTCCCGGCGCTCGCCATCAACGCCGTGGCCGAGGCGAGCGGCGTGGGCTGCATGGTGGGCTGCATGCTCGAGACGCCCATCGCCATCAGCGCCGGGCTCGCGCTCGCCGCCGCGCGTGAGAACATCCGCGACACCGACTGCGACAGCTACCGGTACTACGCGCCCGATGCGGTCGCCATCGCGGGGAGCTTCGCGGAGGAGGGCGATACGGTCGTGCTCTCCGAGGAACCGGGCCTGGGCGTCCACGTCACTTGGTAGCGCCCCGCGATGCGAACGCGGTAGAATGAAAGCGTCCGTGCGCGCAGTGCGCGGACACCGGCTGTCACATCGCAAGGAGGCACCATGTCAACGATTCCCGCGCCCATCGACGCCACCCAGACGCCTGCCTGGAAGGCGCTGCAAGAGCATCACGATTGCCTGGTAGAGGAGGGTATCAGCCTCAAGGACTGGTTCGCCGCGGATCCCGAGCGCGTGGAGAAGCTCACCTTCGAGGCGGGCGACCTGCACATCGACCTCTCGCGCGACCTCATCACCGACGAGACGGTGCGTCTGCTGTGCGACCTCGGCCGCGCCGTGGGCGTCGAGGAGCGCCGCGACGCCATGTTCTCGGGCGCGCACATCAACACCACCGAGGACCGCGCCGTGCTGCATACGGCCCTCCGCCGCCCGAAGGAGCAGGCGGGCACGCTCATCGTCGATGGCCAGGATGTCGTGGCGGACGTGCACGAGGTGCTCGACCGCATGTACGCCTTCGCGGACAAGGTGCGCTCCGGCGCGTGGCGCGGCGTCTCGGGCAAGAAGATCGAGCACGTCGTCTCCGTGGGCATCGGCGGCTCCGACCTCGGCCCCGTCATGGTATACGAGGCGCTCAAGCCCTACGCGGACGCCGGCATCGATTGCCGCTACATCTCGAACATCGATCCGAACGACGCAGCGGAGAAGCTCGCCGGCCTCGACCCCGAGACGACGCTCGTGATCATCGTCTCCAAGACGTTCACCACGCTCGAGACCCTCACCAACGCGCGCGAGGTGCGCACGTGGATGCTCGACGCCCTCGAGCGCGCCGGCGCCATCGATGGCTCCGCCGAGAGCCGCGCCGAGGCCATCCGCAAGCACTTCGTCGCGGTGTCCACGGCCCTCGACCTCGTGGAGGAGTTCGGCATCGACCCGGAGAACGCCTTCGGGTTCTGGAACTGGGTGGGCGGCCGCTACTCGGTCGACTCCGCCGTGGGCCTCTCGCTCATCGTGGCGCTCGGCCCCGAGCGCTTCCAGGAGTTCCTCGACGGCTTCCGCGCCATCGACGAGTACTTCCAGCAGACCCCGCTCGAGGAGAACGTCGTCGCGCTCATGGGCCTCATGAACGTGTGGTACGTGAACTTCTTCGGCGCGGAGAGCCACGCGGTGCTGCCCTATAACCAGTACCTGCACCGCTTCCCGGCCTACCTCCAGCAGCTCACCATGGAGTCGAACGGCAAGGGCGTGCGCTGGGACGGCTCGGCGGTCACCTCGGCCACGGGCGAGATCTTCTGGGGCGAGCCCGGCACGAACGGCCAGCACGCGTTCTACCAGCTCATCCACCAGGGCACGCGCATGGTGCCGGCGGACTTCATCGCGTTCGTGAACACCCCGCACCCCGTGCGCGACGGCGAGCAGGACGTCCACGAGCTCTTCCTGGGCAACTTCCTCGCGCAGACGAAGGCGCTCGCCTTCGGCAAGACCGCCGACGAGGTCCGCGCCGAGGGCACGCCCGAGGAGATCGTGCCGGCGCGTGTGTTCACGGGCAACCGCCCCACGACCTCGATCTTCGGCGACACGCTCACGCCGTTCGCCTTGGGCGAGCTCATCGCCCTCTACGAGCACATCACGTTCGTGCAGGGCACGGTGTGGGGCATCGACTCCTACGACCAGTGGGGCGTGGAGCTGGGCAAGCAGCTCGCCAAGCAGATCACCCCGGCCTTCCATGACGACGCCGCCCTCACGGAGCAGGATCCCGCCACGCAGGCGCTCATCCGCTACTACCGCGCGCATCGCCGCTAGGCCTCGATGTCGAAGCGTCAAGAGACCGCGTCCGCCCCGACGGAGCCCGAGGGCTTCTTCGGGGCGGACGCCCCCGTCGCCATCGAGGACCGCGCACCGGGACCGCGCCTGCGCGGCGCCGGCGCCCGCTCGCCGCTCTTCTGGAAGCTCATGCTCGCCGCGATGGCGGTCATGTGGGGCTACTCGTTCTTCGTCATGAAGGACGCGCTCAACGCGGTACCCACGTTCACGCTGCTCGCGTGCCGCTTCCTCGCGTCGGCGCTCATCATGCTCGCGCTCTTCGGACGACGCATCGCCCGGCACTTCAACGCGCGGAACATCCTGGTGGGCGTGGCGATGGGCGTCGCGCTCGGCCTCGCCTACGCGCTCCAGACGCTCGGCCTCGTCGAGACGACGGCGGGGAAGAGCGCCTTCCTCACGGGGACGTACTGCATCCTCGTGCCGTTCATCAGCTTCTTCATGTCGCATGAGCCGCTCACGCGCTACAACCTCGGCGCGGCGGTGCTCTGCGTGGCAGGCATCGCGCTCGTGGCGCTCGACAGCCTCTCGATGAACCGCGGCGACGTGCTCACGCTCGCCGGCGCGGTGCTCTTCGCGCTCCAGATCGCGCTCGCCGCGCGCTTCGGGCGCGAGCTCGACGTCAACGTCATCACGTTCTGGATGTTTCTGACCGTCGGCGCGATGGACGCCGTGGCGGCCGCCGCGGTGGAGCCGCCGATCACGTCGTTTCCGTGGACGCCTGAGCTCGTGGGGACGATCGCCTTCCTCGCGGTGTTCTGCACCTGCATCGGCATGCTCATGCAGAACCTCGGCCTCGCGCACGTCCCGCCCGCGACGGGCTCGCTTCTGCTTTCGCTCGAGTCCCCGTCGGGCGTGCTCTTCTCCGTGCTGTTTGCGGGCGAGGTGCTCACTGTCCGGCTCGTGGTGGGCTTCGCCCTCATCTTCGCGGCCATCGTGCTCTCAGAGACGCATCTCGCGTTTCTGCGCCCGCTGCTGCTGCGCCCGTCCCGCCGGCGGTAGGGGAGGACGCGCGCCGGGCGTGCCCGGGCGCTCGCGCGCACCCGTGGAGCCGCTCGCCGAGTCGCCCGGTTGCGGCGCGCGGCGCATGCGTATACTAAGACGTAGCATAACAATATATGACGTATTCGAAAGGCGACCGCCATGCCGTCTGAACTCGACCATTCCTCGCAAGAGCCGCTATATCTGCAGGTCATCGAAGACATCCGCCGCGACATCGCCTCGGGGCTGTACCGCGCCGGCGAGAAGATCCCCTCCGAGCTTGAGCTGGGCGATATCTACCGGGTGAGCCGCATCACCGTGCGCAACGCCGTCAAGGTGCTCGAGAAGGAGGGCCTGCTCATCAAGCGGCAGGGCAAGGGGACGTTCGTCGCCGACGGGGGAGACCGCAAGGCGCCGTTCGAGAACGACGACATCGTGCGCAGCTTCACCAAGACCTGCGAGAACAACGGCGTCGTCCCGGGCGCGCGGCTCGTGTCCTGCGAGCGCGTGCTCCTGCCGCTCGACCGCGCCGGCTACTTCGGCGGGGCGGATGGCGGGGCGGCCGTGCGCGTCGTGCGCGTGCGCACCGCCGACGGGCTGCCGCTCATGGTGGAGGACAACCTCTTCGACCCCGTCAAATACCGCTTCCTGCTCGAGGAGGCGCTCGACGACTGCTCCATCTTCGAGCTCATCGAGCACAGGACCGGCCTCGTGCCGCGCAACGGCACGGACTGCGTGCTGAGCATGGAGCGCGCGGACGCCCAGCTCGCCGAGCTGCTCGATGTGGCGGAGAACGAGCCGCTCTTCACGGTGAGCGGTGAGTATTCCGACCAGTACGGTGAGCCCATGTTCATCGGCCTGCAGCATGTGGTGGGCAAGCACTACAGCTTCCGCCTCTGATGCCAAAATACCCCAGGGGTTATGTTACATGCGAGACCGCGCTCCGCGGCTGCCCGCGCATGTCAAAAAACCCCTGGGGTTATTTTACATTGTGTGGGCGGATTGTGATGAAAACATATAACGTTATATAACGTATCTACGTTTACCGTGAAAATCCTACCACTCACCGCTGTCCTATAACGTCATATAACCAATTTGGTATCGTGTGTTCAGCGAAGCACGCCGGAGCACGAGCCACGGGAGAACGGGTCGCGAGCCGGCAGCGACGCACTGCTTTCTGCATGACGACACGAGAAAGGAATGCTCATGGCAGAGACGGAGAAGGTCGAGATCATGAACTTCGACCAGGAGGGCTACCTCGAGGACGGCCGCGCGCTCGTCGAGACCGGCAAGCAGATGGCCG
>NZ_CAPF01000031.1:0-10458 GCF_000321165.1 Enorma timonensis | reverse complement strand
TTTCGCTCACTTTGGGTTCCGAGCGCCCATTGCAGCCCCGTGTTCCCGCGCATTCGCATGGTAGAATCCAGCCAGCTGGTTCCCATCGCGTCGCATCCGGAGGTCGGGCGGCTATGCAGTATCGAATCGATCCGAAAACCGGGGCGCGCATCTCGGCGCTCGGCCTGGGGTGCATGCGCTTCCCGCGCACGCCGCTCGGGACGCCCGACGCCTCCGCGGCCCGCGCCATCATCTCCCGCGCGGTCGAGCTCGGCGTGAACTACCTCGATACCGCCTACCTCTACCCGGGCAACGAGGCCTGCGTGGGCGCCGCGCTCGAGGAGCTCGGCCTGCGCGAGCGGGTGCTCCTCGCCACCAAGCTGCCCCATGCCTCGTGTCGCGCCCCGGAGGACTTCGATCGCTTCTTCCAGACGCAGCTCAAGCGCCTGCGCACCGACCGGATCGACTACTACCTGCTGCACAACGTAACGGGCTTCGAGCAGTGGGAGCGGCTGCGCGCGCTCGGGATCGAGGCGTGGATCGCACGGCAGAAGGCCGCGGGGCGCGTGGGCGCGATCGGCTTCTCCTACCACGGCAGCGCGGGCGATTTCCCGCGCCTGCTCGACGCGTTCGACTGGGATTTCTGCCAGATCCAGTACAACTACGCGAACGAGACCTACCAGGCGGGCACGGCGGGGCTGCACGCCGCGGCCGAGCGCGGGCTCGCCGTCTTCGTCATGGAACCGCTGCTCGGCGGCCGTCTGGCCGACAAGCTGCCGGACGCGGCGCGCCGCGTGCTGGACGCCGCGGGGAGCAAGCGTCTTACGACCCCTGCCGCCTGGGGGCTTTCCTGGGTGTGGAACCATCCGGGGGTGACGATGCTGCTCTCGGGCATGGCGTCGCCCGCGATGGTGGAGGAGAACGCCGCGGTCGCCGAGGGCGCGCTCCCCGGTTCGATGACGCCCGCGGAGCTCGACGCCATCGCGCGCGTGCTCGCGGTCTTCGAGCGCTCGAACCGCGTGCCCTGCACGGGCTGCAACTACTGCATGCCCTGTCCCAAGGGCGTGAACATCCCGGGGTGCTTCGCGGCGTACAACGCGTCGTACGCGCATGGCTGGTTCACGGGGATCTCGCAGTACATGACGGCGTCGGCCATCCGCACGGGATCGCCCAAGCTCGCCTCGGCGTGCGTCTCGTGCGGGGCATGCGCGCGGAAGTGCCCGCAGCACATCGACATCCCCGCGCGCCTCGTCGACGCGCGCCGCCGCCTCACGCCCGGGCCCATCGGCGCGGTGCTCGACGCGCTGGCGCGGAGGTAGGCCATGCTGCACATCGGATGCCATCTCTCGATCGCGAAGGGCTACGCGGCGATGGGCGCGACGGCGTGCTCCATCGGTGCGGACACCTTCGCCTTCTTCACACGCAACCCGCGGGGCGGGTCGGTGCGCGCCATCGACGAGGCGGACGTCGCGCGCCTGCGCGCCCTGCTCGACGAGCACGCCTTCGCCCCGCTCGTGGCGCATGCGCCCTACACGTACAACCCCTGCTCGGCCAAGGAGCGGGCGCGGGAGTTCGCGCGCGAGGCCATGCGCGAGGACCTCGAGCGCATGGAGCTCCTGCCGGGGATGTTCTACAACTTCCATCCCGGCGCGCACGTGGGGCAGGGCGCGGAGCGCGGCATCGAGCTCATCGCGGAGACGCTCTGCGAGGTGATGTTCGAAGGCCAGCGCACATGCGTGCTGCTCGAGACCATGGCGGGGAAGGGCACGGAGGTGGGCGGACGCTTCGAGGAGCTCCGCGCGATCATCGACGCCGTGGGCGCGGCGCGGCCGGAGCTCGCGGGGTTTCTAGGCGTGTGCCTCGACACCTGCCACGTGCACGACGCGGGCTACGACATCGTGCACGACCTCGACGGCGTGCTCGACGAATTCGACCGCGTCGTGGGGCTCGAGCGGCTGCATGCCATCCACCTCAACGACTCGAAGAACCCCTGCGGCGCGCGCAAGGACCGGCACGCGCGCATCGGCGAGGGGTATCTGGGCTCTGCGGAGCTGGGTGGCGGGCTCGCGGTCTTCGAGCGCATCGTGCGCCATCCCGCCCTGCGCGACCTGCCGTTCATCTTGGAGACGCCGAACGAGCTTCCGGGGTACGCGGCCGAGATCTCGCTGCTGCGCGGGCTCGCCGGCTGAGGGCGGCCGCTTTACGGGAGCAGCCCCGCGCGCCGCTTCGCCGCAAGGATGCGCCGCACGCTCTCG
The DNA here is from genome assembly GCF_000321165.1 of Enorma timonensis. Taxonomy (NCBI): domain Bacteria; kingdom Bacillati; phylum Actinomycetota; class Coriobacteriia; order Coriobacteriales; family Coriobacteriaceae; genus Enorma; species Enorma timonensis. Next base: position 8,224 of record NZ_CAPF01000031.1, on the reverse strand, counting down.
TCCACGCGCTCCCCGCTGAGCGACCCGGTGCGTACGGCGTCGAGAACGCCCTGGTAGGCGAGGTGCAGGTCGGATGGCATGAGCAGGAGGTCGCCGCCCGCCGCGAAGAAGCGCGCCGCCGCCTCGCCGGGTGCGAAGCGCTCGGTGATGGCGCCCATGTCGAACGCGTCCGACACGATGACGCCCTCGAACCCCAGCTCGCCGCGGAGCACGTCGCCCATCATCGTCGGTGAGAGCGAGGCGGGCAGGCCGTCGCCCGCGAAGTTCGGGGTCTCGATGTGGCCCACCATCACGAGCGGGCAGCCCGCCTCGATCGCCGCGCGGAACGGCGCGAGCTCGCACGCCTCGATCTCCGCGCGGGTGCGCTCGGCGTAGACGGCGCCGGTGTGGGAGTCGCCCGCCGTGTCGCCGTGCCCGGGGAAATGCTTCGCGCACGGCAGGATCCCGGCGTCGAGCATGGCCGCGACCTCCGCAGCGACCATCTCGGCCACGAGGTCCGGGTCGCTTCCGAACGAGCGCGCGCCGATAGCGGTGTTATCGGGGTTCGTGAGCACGTCGGCGACGGGCGCGAAGTCGAGGTTGAAGCCGATCTCGCGCAGGTAGGTCCCGATCGCGCGGCCGACCTCTGCCGCCCGCGCGGCGTCCCCCGTCGCGCCGATCTCGGCCATGTCGGGGAAGCGCTCGACGTCGAAGAGGCCGGAGTTCGCGACGCGCGCCACGAGCGACCCGCCCTCCTCGTCGACGCCGAGCAGCGGCGGGACGCCCGCGCCGGCGCCCCGCGCGAGCCGGTCCGTGCCATCGAGCAGGGCGCGCACCTGGTCGGCGCCCTGCAGGTTCTTCGAGAAGTAGGCAAGGCCGCCCACGGGAAGCTCCGCGAGCGCGCGCTCGGTGAGCTCGCCCGCGACCGTCGCGGTGGAGACGCCGGTGAGCTGCTCGGGCGTGACCATGAAGAGCTGGGCGACCTTCTGCTCGAGCGTCATCGATGCCAAGAGCGCGTTCACGGCGTCGACGGGTTCGTCCCGCGCGGAGCCCTGGCCGCCCGCAGCGCCGCTCCCCGCGGATCCCGCCTGTCCGTCGCCGCCCGGCGCGGGCGCATCGCAGGCGGCAAGGCCGGCGAGCGAGCCCGCGGCGCAGCCGAGGGCGGCCAGCGCCGCGCGGCGCGAGACGGATGTGGGTCGCATCGGGTTCACCCCCTCGGTGCGAGGCGGCCGCACGGTCTAGAGGGCGCTGCTGTAGATGGCGCGCGCGTCCTCGAGCGTGAGGCGCTTGAAGCTGCCGAACACCTCGCCGCGGTTGATCTTGAGGCCGGCGAGCATCTGGTCGATGTCGCCCTCCTTCACGCCGAACTCGCCGAGCGTGCGCGGCATGCCGAGCGACACGAAGAAGTCCTGCAGCTCGTCGATGGTGGCGGTCACGGCGTCGCGCACGGCCTCCTCGGAGTCGTCGATGGGCTCGATGTCGAAGACGCCCTGCGCGAAGGTGAGGAAGCGCTCCGGGTGCTCTTGCCACACGTAGCGCATCCACGCGGGGAAGATCACCGCGAGGCCGGCGCCGTGGGTGATGGCGGTGTCGAGGGCGGAGAGCTCGTGCTCCAGGCCGTGGCAGGTCCAGTCGCCGTCGCGGCCGCCCGGGATGTTCACGCCGCAGCCGGCGAGGCCGTTGTGCGCGAGGGTGCCCGCCCACATGATGTTGGCGCGCGCGTCGTAGTCGCACGGGTCCTCGAAGACGCGCGGCGCCTCGTCCATGACGGCGCGGATGACGCCGCAGGCGATGTTGTCGGTCACGGGCGCGCCGGGCTCACCCGAGAAGAAGCGCTCCATGATGTGTGCGATCATGTCGGTCACGCCGGCGGCCGTCTGGTACGGTGGCAGCGTGAAGGTGAGCGCGGGGTCCATGATGGCGAGGACGGGGCGGTTGAGGTTCGTGTTGAGGCCGCACTTGAGGTGCTCGGCGTCGTTGCTGATCACGGCCGAATCGGACGCCTCGGAGCCCGAGGCGGGGATGGTGGGCACGGCGACCACGGGGATGCGGCCCTTAGGCGCGGCGCGCTTCGAGAAGAGGTCCCAGACGTCGCCCTCGTACACGGTGCCGAGCGCGATGGCCTTCGCCGCGTCCATGGTCGACCCGCCGCCCACGGGCAGCAGTACATCGACGTCCTCGGCGCGCGCGATCTCGATGCCCGCGCGCACGGAGGAGACCTCGGGGTTGGGGCGCACGCCGCCGAGCTCGACGTGGGCGACGCCCGCCGCATCGAGTGACGCCTTCACGCGGTCGAGCGTGCCGGTGCGCACGACGGAGCCCCCGCCGTAGACGATGAACGCGCGGCCGAAGCCCGCAGCGGCGAGCTCCTGGCCGGTGCGGTCGATGGCGTCGCGGCCGAAGACGATCCGGGTGGGGGAGTAGAAGGTGAAGTCGTTCACGTGGGTCTCCTATCTGTGCGCTTCCGCATCGGTTGGTCGGGTGCCGGGCGTTGCGCGGGAGCGCGGGCTTCCACGGCGGTCGCCGGCACGGCGGCCGGGGCGCTCGGGCGCCCCGCACCATCGTATCGCGCCCCGGCGCAAAATGAAACGGCGGCGGCGCCGCGCCGGCGAGCGGCGGCGCCTTGGGCTATCATCGACGGCGACACGAGCGCGCGACCCTGAGAGGACGAGGTTTCATGCAGCCTATCAAGTTGATTCTGAGCGACATCGACGGCACCATCATGCCCCGGGGCCGGGACCACGTTTCCGAGCGGACGCGGCTGGCCTTCCACGCCGCCCTCGATGCGGGGATCGTCGCGGGCGTGGCGAGCGGGCGCGCCGTCACCCAGATCCCGCCCTTCTTCTCCGGCGACGCCGCCTGCTGCGCGACCTGCATCACCACGAACGGGCTCGCGATTTACCATGACGGCGAGCGCATCGCCTACGGCATGCCGTCCCGGGCGGCGCTCGAGCGCCTGATGGACGTGCTCGGGGACGTCCCGCGCGCCGGCCTCGTGGCGTTCGAGGGGTCGCAGCCCTACCTGTGCTGCGGCGAGCGCGCGGACATGGCGCCGGTCGTGCACGATTACGCGCAGGTCGCGATCGAGAGCGCGGGCCTGCCCGATTTCGAGATCCAGAAGGCGAACGTCTTCGTGGACGGCGACATGGCCCAGACCGTCGCGCTGTGCGCGCAGCTGAACGACGCCTTCGAGGAGCTCGACTTCGACGTGCCCATGCGCGGCTTTCTGAACATCATGCCCGCGGGGTGGAACAAGGGGTCCGCGGTGTGCAGGCTCTGCGAGCACCTGGGCATCTCCACCGAGGAGGTCGCGGTGTTCGGCGACGCGGGCAACGACCTTGCCATGTTCGAGGTCGTGGGGCATCCCGTCGCCGTGGCGGGCGCGACGCCCGAGGCGGCCGCGGCGGCGCGCTGGCATATCGGTCGGTGCGAGGACGATGCCGTCGCCCAGGCCATCGAGGCGCTCGCCGCCGGGTCGTGGCCGTTTTCCGCGTGATGCGCTGCCGGGCGGCGCCGGCGTCTCGGCCGGCGGGGGAGCGCCCGCGCGCCGCGAGCCGTCCGCGCCCCGCGGCGCGCTCACGAGACGATCTCGAGTTCCTTGATGTCGTCGAGCGGGATGCGCGTCTTCACGAGCGTGAGCTCGCGCTCGATAAGGTCGATGCGTGCCACGCAGCCGGTGAGCGTCGCGTAGGCGTCCCCGTCGTAGTAGACGGCGCGCACGACCTGCCCGCGCCGGATGCGCGCCACCGTGCGCGAGAGCGCGAGCGCCTCCTCGTCGGTGAGCTCGTGGCGGGGCTCGGGCACGCGCTCCTGCCGCCGGATGAGCTCGTAGTAGCCCCGCAGCGCCGCGAAGGGCATGAACTGGGCGGCGCGGTCGGCGCGCGCGTGCCCGTTCGCGCGGGTCGCGGGCGGCTTCGTCACATCGTTCCCGTCATGCATGGTGGCCTCCCACCTGTTCGTTGCGCTCGCGGCCGGTCGCCTTCTCGGTGAGGCTCGTGCCGCGCAGGAGCGCGTTCTTGCCGAACTTCCCCTTCACGGCGAGCACCGCCTTCTGCAGGTCGCGCTCGCGCCCCTCCGCCTCGACGTCGGTGAAGAGGTCGACGGTCGCGAACTCCTCGGGCATGAGGTTGCCGAGGCCGATCGAGAGCCGCCGCACGCGCCGCGCGCGGTCGACGGTCTCGTCCCAGAGCCCGTCGAAGGCCGCCATGAGCTTGTGGTAGGAATTGGTGCGGAACGGCAGCTTGCGCGAGCCGCCGCCGTGCCCGCCGCCCCGTCCGCGCCCGAGGCGCCGCGTCCCGTGCTCACCGACGAAGACGTCGCCCGCGCGCCCGCCCCCCGTCGTCCCGCTGCCATTCGCCCCCTCGCGCTCCCATTCGTATCCCACCGAGAGCGAGATGTGCCCGCACACCTCGTGCCGGTCCACGAGCTCCAGGGCCGATGCGTCCACCATCTCCTTCAAGATCGTGCGGGCGTCCTCGAACGCGTAGCCCTCCGGCAGCACCTGGCCGTTCACGTACGAGGACGACGCGGGCGCGTACGCCTGGATGTCGGCGATGGTGGTGGGCTCGCGTCCGAAGGCGTGGTCGATGAGGTACTCGGCGTTCACCCCGAACTCGCGGTAGAGGATGGACGCATCGAGCGCGGCGACCCCCATGAGGTCGTGGACGCCGTACTTCTGGAGCCGCGCGGCGATGCCCGGGCCGATGCCCCAGATGTCGGTGATCGGCCGGTGCGGCCAGATGGTGCGGCGGAACGACTCCTCGTCGAGCATGCCGATGCCGTCGTCCGCGTGCTTCGCGTCGATATCGAGGGCGACCTTGGCGAGGAAGAGGTTCGGCCCGATGCCGGCTGTGGCGGAGATGCGCGTGCGGTCGAAGACGGCGGCGCGCAGCCGTTCGGCGAACGCGCGCGCGTCGAGGCCGTAGAGTCTGAGGTAGGGCGTGGCGTCGATGAAGCACTCGTCGATGGAATAGGGGTGGATGTCCTGCGGGCTCACGTACTCGAGGTAGATGCCGTAGATCTGGGCGGAGACCTCCATGTAGTGGCGCATGCGCGGCCGCGCCTTGATGTAGCGGATGCCGGGCGGGATGTCGAACACGCGGCAGCGGTTGCGCACGCCGAGCGCCTTCATGGCGGGCGTCACGGCGAGGCAGATGGTGCTCTCGCCCCGGGCGGGGTCGGCGACCACGAGGTTTGTCGTGAAGGGGTCGAGCCCGCGGTCGGCGCACTCGACGCTCGCGTAGAACGTCTTGAGGTCGATGCATAGGTAGGTGCGCTCGTCGTCCGTCCCCGGCGCGGGGCCCGCGGGTGCGCCCTCGAACGGTGTTCGCCTGTCGTCCATCGAGCCTCCCCGCTTCCGATCCGTTGCCGCGCGGGCGCGTGCCGCGCCGTCCCGTCGCTGTCAAGTATAGCAAATAATACGGACATATGTTCGATAGTTGGGAGAGGGGAGCGCGCCGGCGCGGAGCTGGGGCGCGCGAGCGGGAGCCCTCCGTATGTTGCCGGGCGGTTTCCGGTGCGTGTTCGGCGCGTGTCGAGTGGGTCTCGGGGGCGTTTCGAGTTGTTTTCCCGTTTGATGCGAGCTGTTTTCACCTTGTTTACCTGCGAAAAAGTGAAGCTGGCGGCGTTCGGTGGGCGCATACCATAGCCGAAGCGGCCGGTCGCGCGCCATGCGGGCGCCGGATCGGGCGGGGCGCTGTTCCCGCCGCCGGGCTCAGGCGATGGCCCGTCCACAGGACGGGGCGGGGCCGGTCGGTTGTGCGCGCCGCACGCGCGGCGCCCGGTACAAGGAGGTACGCCATGGGAACGACGAATCGCTTCGAGCAGCAGCCGAACGCGCGCGAGGTCTCGCGCCGCATGTTCTTGAAGGCGATGGGCGCCCTCGTTGCGGTGCCCGTCGCGACGAGCCTCGCGGGGTGCGGGGGCCAGCGGGCGAGCGAGGCGGGGTCTGCCACCGGGAGCGCGGGGGATGCGACATCCACGCTCACGTTCGCCCAGGCGGCCGAGCCCTCGTCGCTCGACCCGGCGCTCATCTCGGACATCGCCTCGAGCAACGTCACGAATCAGATCTATGAGAACCTCGTGCGCTTCAACGAGGACTGTTCCGAGATCATCCCCTGGCTCGCCGAGGACTACACCATCTCGGATGACGGCCTCACCTACACCTTCACCCTGCACCAGGGTGTGAAGTTCCACGACGGGACCGACTTTAACGCCGAGGCGGTCAAGCGCTCCGTGAGCCGCCAGCTCGAGCCCGACCGCCTCGACTCCATGCCGTACGCCTCGTTCAACTTCGGTTCCGAGGAGACGGGGACTGGCGTGGCGAGCATCGAGTGTCCGGACGACTACACCGTGGTCTTCACCCTGCGCGCCGTGTCGACCCCGTTCATCAAGAACCTCGCGATGCAGCTGAGCTCGCCCATCGTCTCGCCCACGGCGCTCGACACCTACGACAACGACCTCTCGGAGCATCCGGTGGGCACGGGCCCCTACGCGTTCCGTTCCTGGGACCGCAGCCAGAACCTCGTGCTTGAGGCCTTCGACGACTATTGGAACGACGATAACGCGGCGAAGATGGACACGGTCGTGTTCCGCTTCATCGCCGAGACCTCGAGCCGCGTGACGGCGCTCGGCAACGGCGAGGTCGACATTATCGAGGGCGTCGACATGGCGACGGCCGACACGGTCGAGTCCTCGGGCAAGTCGATCCTCACCTCGGAGGGCATGAACATCAACTACATCGCGATGCGCACGGATGTCGGCGCGACGAGCGATGTCGCGGTGCGACGCGCCGTGCGCCAGGCCATCGATACCGAGGCGCTCGTGCAGGCGCTCTACGGCGACTACGCGACGGTGGCGAACTCGTTTATGCCGGTGTGGATGGCACCGTATGACAAGGACATCGAGCAGCTCCCGTACGACCCGGACGCGGCGCGCGCGGCATTCGCGGAGCGCGGCATCACGGAGCTCACCATGCTCACGTACTCCTCGCAGCGCGACTACAACGCCGCTGGCGGCCGCGAGCTCGCCGAGAGCATCCAGGGGTATCTGGAGGATGCCGGCGTGAGCCTCACCGTCAACTCCTACGATTGGACGACGTTTCTGGCGCGCCGCGAGATCGAGGCCTGGGATCTGTGCGCCGCGGGGTGGATCGGCGATAACGGGGACCCGGACAACTTTATGAACCTGTTCTCCGACACCGAGCCGAGCATCAACGTCTCGCGCTTCGCGGACGATGAGTACACCGAGCTCATCCACGAGGGCACCGCGACGCCCGAAGGGCCGGATCGCGATGCCATCTATCAGCGGTGCGAGGAGATCGTCGCCGACCAAGTGCCCGTCATCGTGATTTCGCACGCGCAGAAGCTCATCGGGTACGACCCGTCGGTCAAGGGGCTCATCTGTCCGCAGGTGGGCACGTACGACCTCTGCAAGGTCTCGAAGGAATAGCTTCGCTTGGCGTCCGCGTTTGGGGAGGCGCGGGCGCCGACGCTGCGTTGAGGGGAACGGGGGAGCACATGGCGGTTACGTGGAGCGGCCACGAGGGCGTCGAGACGACGGGCGCGCTCGTCGAGGTGGAGGATGCGCCCGATGCGCGCGATGCCGACGTCGCCGCGCTCGGCATGGCGCTGCCGCCGGCGGTGGCGCGCGCCAAGGATGCGGGCTACCTCGCCCAGGCGGCCGCGCTCTGCCGCGACGGCATCGCGGAGGACCCGGCCTCGCCGCTCGTGCCGCGGCTGCGCCTCGAGTGGCATCGGCTCGCGCACCTGGCGCATGAGTACCGCCTGCCGCTCGGGGACGCGGTGGGCGCCCTGCGCGCCGCCGGCGCCGACGTCTCGTTCGACGATGTCTGCGCCCTTGCGGCGCGCGGCCGCATCGACGTGCGTTTCATAGCGGGCACGCCCTGCACGCTCCCGCACTTCATCGACACGCTGCGCATCTATGCGGACGAGGTGCCCGGGCTCGAGCCGGAGCCGGGCGTGGCCGCCGAGCTCGCCGCCTGCCGCGCCGTCCGCGACGAGATGCGCGCCGCGGGCGGCGCCGCTCGGAGCATCACGGTGCGCGCGACGCTCTCGGTCGACCGCGCGGGGGCAGATGACGACGTGCGCATCTGGCTGCCGGTCGCGGTAGCGGCGCCCCAGCTATCGCGCATCGAGGTGCTCGATGCCTCCGCGGGAGGCGCCCTTGCTGCCCCGGACGCGCCGGCACGCACCATGTCCTGGCGTCGCACGGGGCCGGCGACCTG